>NZ_JBXSQJ010000021.1:0-55701 GCF_057063585.1 Gilliamella sp. X-60
ATAGCTAAATATGTCTATATATGTATTTTTAACCGCTTGATTTAATTATAAGTTGTTGATTTTAAATACAGCTTTAAAGAACTCATAATCGATTGGTCACTGGTTCAAGTCCAGTAGGGGCCACCATTCTAAATCAATATAATCAAAAGCTTACGTTTAAAAATCACATTATGAAAATCAGTCAATTTTATTAAGTGGCGGTAAAATGGCGGTTGGTTTTTTATATTAGCTACAGAAAATTGATTGGGTCGTATTTTATAATACAACCCATTTAAGCTTTATCTTGTATGTAGTTGGTAGTGGTTTTTTGGTGAAATAGGTATCTTTACTGTTGGATCAGGGCAAGCGCTGGGCACTATCGTTTCTGAGACAGATTGCAATACCGTAAATGAGTGACAGCAGTAAACATTTGTGCATTGTCGATATTGCTTGCGAGTTAGTTCGCTTAGTTCTTGGCTAGTTCGGATTACGGTTTTGGCTTTACAGTGTGGGCATTTCATCGATATCTTACCTCTTTTTTAATTTTTAGTTAATTTTATATTAACTTTTAATTAAATCCAGTGTTATTCATTTTCTTCTTTAGGCTTTTCGTCATCTTCTAATTTAATTTCGAGTTCAATATAAGTGGTATAACCGCTGTTTGTGTCTAAGCTGTGCGTGCAACGGGTTATTGTCCATAGTGTTGAGTCAATTTCCTTTTTAAATCCCTCAACTGATGCGGGCATTTCTGGGTAAATGTCAGGGCGTCCTTCGGCAAGGGTGATGCTAAATTGTGATGCACCACGTTGTAATTTGTACCATTCATTACGAGCCGCTCGGTAAGCATTTTGTTTTGATGCGTATGTGTGCCGTAATATTTTTACATTTCCATCGGCGCCGACTAGCACGCCATTTTCATCTTTGTTTGTTTGGTTGTTTTTGTTTTTTGTTTTTCGAGTCGCTTTGGTTTGCTGTTTTTTCTGTTGGCGGTAGTCAATCCAATAAGCTTTTACACCCGTGTAAGCATTTCTATCGGCAATAGCAAAGCGGTGCTGGTCGCCAAGTTTGCGGGTGATTGTTGTTGTCGGGATGTCTTGACCATTTACCGTTTTTGCCAATCCTTTTTTGAAAATAATCAGCATGCCATTTTTTAATGTTACAGCGGCATTAAAATCGTTGTATAGGCGTGTTAAAAATGAAGCATCAGATTCGTTGGTTTGGTCTATATGGGCAATGTGTTCATGCTCTATACTTTTATCTATCCTGTATAGCAGATTGTGCCGTTTTGCAATTTCTTCGGTTATTGCCCCAAGCGTTGTATCGGAGTAGCTTTTTTCGCGTTTTTCGTTTAGTGAGTCACGCAAATTGGCGCTTTTGCCACGAATTGATAGTACATCTGGCGTTCCAGAGTGCTCACATTCGTCAATAGTGAAGATGTTTTGTAAAATGACGTTATCATTAACCCAGCCTAGTGATACGCTAATTTGAACTCCTCGCTTTGGTAGTTCAAGTTTGCCGTCGCTATCGTCTAATTCAATAGATATGGTGTCAGCATCTAACCCTCGATTATCAGTAATCTGCATCGAGATAAGACGTTTATCAAAGTTAGATGTAATATCTTTATCATCAATTGTAATTGTGTAGGTTGGTTGTTTCATATCATCCCTATAATATCAGCGAAAGGTAACCAGTCTGGCGGATCAACTTTTGTTAGTGATATAGTGAATTCAATCTTGCGTGGCGCACCATCTTTAAAAAATTCCGTTTTTGTTTTTTTTAAGTTGGTCATAACGAAAAAGCCAAGTGGTATGCCGGTACCTTCGATTAATGGCCATGAGTAACCAAGGTCGGCCATTCTTTCTAAAACTGCTAAACTTAATCTACCCCCCGTTAATTCAGGATACAATACGCCAGATAAGGTTATCGTTTCGTTATCACGACCAATAAATTGTAATGCTGAACGTTGATTTACACGTGAATTTGCTGGAAAACGCCAATCTTTATTTTCTTCGGCAGTCTGATAGGGTATTGTTTTTAAGCTGAAAACAAATAAGCCATAACACATCATCATATTAATCGATATCCCTTAAACTTGATCTGTAACGTGCTGATTGATTGCGTTCACGTCGTTCTATCTCTTCAGCCACACAACGTGCCAATTGTTGTTCATTCATGCCAGGTGTGGCATTTATTGTTATGTAATATTGTGGTGATACACTAGAAGTACCGCTAATAGGACGGCGATTATCTACGATAACACCACTTGAAAGTTGTGATCCTGTGGTTATTATGTTGTTTGCAAGTTGGCCAACACTTCGTATTGCGTCATTTTGATTTCTTTCAATACCGTTAACATACCCATCAACCGTGTGACCTCCAAATTTTGCAAACAAGCGAGAAGGGGAGTGAATGTCTAATGTATTTTTAAATCGGTTGCTGATGCTTTTCCCAAGTTGGCTCATTGAGCGGAATGCATCACTTTGGTTATGTTCGATGCCGTGTATATAGCCGTCGATAGTATAACCGCCAAACTTAGCAAAAACTCTGGATGGTGAGTGAATATCTAAAGTACTTTTAAACCAGTTGCCAATATTATTACCGAGATTGGACACTGTTTTTTTTGTTTCATCCCATTTGTTGTTTATTCCTTGAATTAGTCCGTTAGAAATATCGGATCCAATTCTTGAAAATTTATTAAATAGGCCATTCTCGCCAGTGAATATTTCTTCAACTTTTTTTGCTAATTCCCGAATTTTTTTCGGCATTGACAGTAATAATCTAATTGTATTTACAATTATTTCATGTAGTTTTTTAAACGGCCAAATTAATAATTTAATTACAGTTCCTATGGTGTTGCCAAAAGATTTACCCGCTTCTTTTGTTTTTTGAAACTCTTCTTTTGTTAACTCTACGGGCTTAAATAGATCGCAAACCCATGTTATTAGACCTCCTATTTTTTCACCAAGCCATTTAAATCCATCTCCAGCCCCGGTTATACATGGCTTAAGGAATGAAAATTCTTCAACGACCGTAGATAATGATTCTTTCAGACCTTCCCAAAATCCTATAAAAAATGCTTTAATCGGTTGCCAATACTTATAAATTAGTGTTGCAGCCGTAATAATTGCAGCAATGACCCAGCCAATCGGCCCAAAGAGCAATAAGATGCCTCGCAGTGCGGCGATGATGATCCCAGGGCTGCGTATTAACGTGAGCAGTGTAACGCCTAGTCGTGCAAACGCTCTACTAAATATTTTTGCTGGAGACCTTGCAAAGGTTACAAAAGATTTACCCATCCCTCCCATAACTCCGCCCAAAGTTTTTACTGGTGAACGAATAAATTTAATTAGTGAGCTTCCCATAATTCTAAATATTCCGCTAAAACTTTTAGCTGGAGCACGAACAACATTTGCCAGTAATTTGCTGATACTTTTAATGCTATTCTTAAAAAGTTTTACAGGTGAGCGAGTAAAATTTAACAATATATTACCTAGGTTTTTAATACCGCTACTGAATTTTTGTGATTTAGTTGTTGATGCTAATGATTTGTTAAGTGATTTTAATGCAGAGCCAGTTTTTTTTAGAGGCCGTCCTACAAATGATAATAACGTTTTTGCTAACGACTTAAAACCAAAACGAGTTAGTTTTGTTTTGACAAATAAGCCACTCAAAGATAATCCGAGGCGTGAGAATATAAATCGGGTCATCAGCATTGGACCAAACACACTCATTAACATTATTGCAAATGCGCCAAATGCCGTGGTGATAGCCGCAAATCCGACACCGATAACAACCAAGGCCTTACTTAATGCCGGATGTTTTTTAAGAAATTCACCAACACCGTGCAAAAATTTAGTTAAGCCCTGAATGGCAGATCGTAGCCAGTCATTGTTTTTTTCGAATAGTTCAACGCTAATATTTTCAAATGCGGCATGTAGCATTGTCATATCGCCAGCTAAATTATCAAGTTTTGTTTTTGCAACTCTGGCTGCTTCGCCATCATATTCTCCTTGCTCTCCACGCATTTTTCGTAAAAAACCAGTTGATGCTTGGTTTAGTAAGACTTCAAATCCAGTTAAACCAATTTGCCCAGCAATTTGCTTATTTATTTGAGCTCGTTGTACATTACCCATGTGTTTAGTGGCTTCAGATATTTCTGACATGATATCAACAACATCACGCATATTGCCGTTTTTATCGGCAACTTTAACGCCCAGCTTTGCTACTGCGTTTGATGTTCCAAGTCGTACTAAAATCTGACGTAATGTTGTACCAGCTTGGCTTCCTTGAATACCTGCATTACCCATTACAGCGGTCAGCGTTGCAATAGTTTCTAAGCTTTGACCAAAGCTAGCGCCAACACCTGCACTATATTTTAGAGATTCGCCTAGCATAGGAATATCAACATTATTGCGAGTGAACATTGCTGTTAATACATCAGCAACATGATCCATTTTTTCTGCAGGCAAGCCCATTGCCATTTGAATGTTTGATGCAATATCTGCAGTAGTGCCAAGATCAACATCACCCGCAGCGGATAGATTCAGCATGCCCGGCATTGCTTTTAATATTTGATCAGGGCTATATCCCGTTCTAGCCAAAAAGTACTGCCCTTGTGCCACTTCGCTATCGGTAAATTTAGAAACTAATGGCAATTCCCGTGCTTGTTTTCGTAGCGCTAACATACGAGGATCGTTTTTGTCATCAATTCTTGTTACTGCTTGGGTTGCGCTCATGTTGGCATCAAATTCGTAGCCGACATGTAGCAGGTTTTTCATGCCTCTTGCTACGGTTCGTCCAGTCGATAGGGCGCCATAACCGACACCACCTAGCATAGCAACGCGTTGCATACCTGTGTCGTATTTTGATCGAACTTGGTTTATTTTTTGTTGATGTTGGTTTAGTTGTTTTAGTCGTTCGGATTGCTGGCTAATACTTTGATTAGCGCTAGTTATTTGGTTTTTTAATGTAACTTGATGTTGTGCTAAATTTTTAGTATTAATACCTGATTGTTGTAATTCTGCACGTAATGGCGTTAATTTATCTTTTAATTTTTTTGTTTCTGCTGTTGCTTTATTAAATTCACGTTGCAGTTCCTTTGTTGGTGTAGATGTGTTTTTTAGTTCAAGTGCCAATGATTTAGCTTTATTTTTTGTATTTTCAAACTGTTTTTTTAGCTGAATAAAACCATTAACATTTTTTTGAATGCTGTTAAGTTGGTTTAATTGATTTCGTGTGTCTTTTAATTGCTGCGCTAATCCTTTAGCACCGCTTATAACGTTGCGAAGCGGTCGGCTGACATTGTCGACACCTTTTAAATTAACGTTTAATTGTAAATTATTCATCTGTTGAACCGCTTCTTAGGCGGGCTTGTTCCCGCCATTCCATTAGTTCGGATAGTGTAAATTCATACATAGCAGACGGTTGCCAATGAAATATTGTGGCAATATCTGCTATAGCATCTTCTACTCGGTTGGGGATTCCGTTGTTGCATTGTTCGATTTCTCTGACAAAAAACCAGCAATCACTTTTGTTATTTCAGAAAAGTCAATTAGATCTAAATTGAAGACTTCATGCTCAGCAATTGAAGGCGTAGTGATGCGAGGTAGTACTTTTGCCAGCGAATCAATGTCTAGTTCGATAAAATCGACTAATTTAATTCCGCGTAAATCACCGGTTAAGGGTTTGCGGATGATTAATTCATTGATAGTGGTTTTACCAGATTGTAAGCCTGATTTTAATTTGATTTGTTGTGTATTTTGCATAACGTTTACCCTCATAATAATTTTATTGATAATTGTGATAGCCCTTGCGGGCTATGTTTTTGTTTGTTGGTCTATTAAATTCCAATGGCGTGGCGTGCTTGTTTTAAACGGTCTTTGCCGCCGACTTTGTCAATCATGTTGATAATATCGATTTCGGTAACCTCTTCGTTATCGATAATTTCTTTATAGTAGATGCAGTGTGTAGTAATCTTAGTTGAGTTACTTTCGCCTTGTTTGAGTTCGCCGCGATCTTGTTCTTTGTGGCGTCCAGTCATAATAATTTCGACTTTAGTGAAATCCTCACTATCATCTTTTTGGTAAGCACCAGCAAAACGTAATTCAACACCGTTTAATAATCCTCCATGTTGTTTTAGTATTTCGTATGCTAAGCCGCCAATTGACCACTCAACAACTAACGCATCATCGTCATAACCAAGATCGATAGGAGCAGAACCTGGCATACCACCGCCGCGGAAATTTTCGAGCTTGCGAGTTAATTTGGGTGGAGTGAATGATTCAACCTGACCGATATAAGAAATACTGTTAACATAAAGGTTAAAGTGTTTGAGTTTTTTAGGTAAAGCCATTTAGTTGATCTCCGCTTAATTAGATGCTATAGAATTAGCCAGATCGACCAAATACTTGTCAGTAATGCGCTGGCGTAACATAAGGTTTTCTAATGGTGGTACTGGGGTATAATCGTAATCAATATAGAGCTTACCCGCTTTTAGAATGTCTGGCGTGTTTGCTTCTGGATCAAACCATGCTTTGCCATCAACAATGTAACCGTTCGATTTTAATTCACGGAATTTATTGTTGATGGATTCGACTAAGTCTTTAATTAATGATGCATGCATTGGCGCATCGACTAAGGCAAATTGTGCTTCGGCGATTGTGTCGGCCAATACTTGTGCTGTTCGTGTATAGTTTTCAAATGCAAATAGGCTATCAGCGGAACATGTGCGTGATCCCCAAAAACGGTAACCTTGGTTACAAATTAATGTAGTTACTTCATGTTCGTTTAGATAGTTGGAATCAGAGCTTTCTTCTTGCAAATCCCAAAAGACATCATGAGAAATTCCCGTAACACCATTAACAGTGACATTTGATAATGTTTTATGCCAGCCGACCTGCTGGTCGATTTTGGCACGCAAACCAATGGCACGAGCAGTTGCAGCTAATGTGACATTTTGCCTTTGTGTTGTATCAAAACCAACAAAATCAGGCCAAATTACCATGGCTTCACGGGCGCCAAGTTGATCACGAT
Source organism: Gilliamella sp. X-60 (assembly GCF_057063585.1). Lineage (NCBI taxonomy): Bacteria > Pseudomonadati > Pseudomonadota > Gammaproteobacteria > Orbales > Orbaceae > Gilliamella > Gilliamella sp. X-60. Next base: position 7,012 of record NZ_JBXSQJ010000021.1, read on the forward strand.
AAAGTACTGCATCTTCTTTGGTTTTTGCTCCGTAAGCTGATAAGTAACAAAATGCACGCAATTTTTGTGCTAGCGATATTAATGCGGTTGCAACTGGTAACGAATCGTAACCCGGTACAGCCAAAATCCGCGGCTTAACTTTAAGTTGGGTTTGTGCTGAAAGCAGGGCTTTCATGCCAGTATATTTGCCGTCGTTTGTTGTTGTACCAATGATGTTTGCCGTTGTATCGGCTTCTGTCGCACCTGTTTCAACACGCACAGCAACAATAACGGGTGAACACTGATCCGCAATGGCTTCAAGCGTTGGTTTTAGTGTGCCTTGTGAACCCGCTTTACCAATTACAGAATTAACGTTGGTAATTAAAATCGGTGTATTAAGTGGAAAGTGGTTAGCGTCCGCATCATCGCTGGTACACACAATGCCAATGACAGCCGTTGATACTGTTCTGATTGCTCGTGCACCTTCATTAATTTCGATAACTCGGACGCCGTGATGGTAATCGTTGGCCATAAGATCTCCGTAGCAGTTTACATATGTAAGGTTGTAAAATAAATGTACGGAGATAGTTGCACATTAAAAAAAATGGTGTTAGTTGTTCAGGTTGTAGATTTTGTTTTTACAAGTTGAACAACTCTCATCGATATTTTAAGTAACGTTTGGTTTTTTAGGCCAATTTATATCAGACTGGTTAATATCGACACGCATTAACAAGATCCGGTATTTTTTCCATTGTTTAAGTTGTTCTTCTTCGTTTGCTTCTTGCATATCAAGATCAATGGTATCTTGAAGCACTGCTATTTTTCCGTTTGCTTCATTGATTAATGTATTTTTTGTAATTGTATTCTGCTCACAAAAATATTGATTACGCTTATTAATATCTTCAAACCATTTTTTTGTTTTTTCATTCCATTTATGAAAAGGGGACGGTTTCGGATCAGAGTACGTTAAATCATTAAATATAACGCAACCTTTGTTCATTGCGTTATATAATTCGTCATGCTGTTCAGCTGTGATTTCAATAGAATCAACAGGGATTTTATGATTAATTTCATCTATATAAAATGATTGTGTTGTATGACTGTAAAAATGTTTCATGTTTAGAATCCTATAGCGATGTAAAAAAATCCAGTGTCCGCATACGCACCCAACGGGCTTTTACACCAACATTTGAAATGAGATTTCGATATTGGATTTGCAGCAGTAGAATTGACGCCAGCGTATCCATCGCTTGTTATAATTGACATGCATAAATTTGGGAATGTTATATAAAATGGCACAATATCTCCCTCCTGTCCTCTTGCTGATGCATATTGTGCTAGCCCCCATTGAACAAATAGCCCATTAGGTAATTTAATGTAACCATTTTGAGTAAAAGAACTATTAAAATCACTGAGTGTGATTATTTCCGAGTTATTAAAAAAAGGTCGGTTTTTAAATACCGATGGTTCACTTACTTCATAAATAGATTTTTTCCCATCCATTTTTTTTACGGCTGGTAATGCATTAATATCGACAGCATTTAAAACGATGTCTTGCTTTAATTCCTTGTTATTAATTTTGCGTGTGATTGGTACATGCTTTTTTATACCCTCGTCAACATATTCACGAGTTGCCAACACAACAGATGGATCGATTTTTATTGCCACAGAATCAACATTATCAACAACAATAATCATTCTGATAACTTGAGTTCTGCCACTACCTTCGGCAAGTTTTGGCTTATAGGTTGAAGGACAATTACCCACAGCTATTAAATTGCCTTTATCATCATAGAGGCCCACTTCGTGAATAAACCAACCTCCTTCTGTTTCGGGTATAACTTGTTCAGCAATGATTTGATTAGGATTGTTTTTATCAACAGAAAGTGCATTAATTGCCGCACGACGTACTTCGTTAACAAGTGCGGTTTGAGTGGCGGTGGGTTTAGGTATCGAACCGTTACCATCACCAACTGCGATACTGGTTAATTTTAGTGGGACTCCTAAAGCGGTTGCATTGGCTAAAAGTTCCGCCCCTAGTTTTGTTAATATTGTATAGTATGTTTGACTCATGGTTTTATTCTCATTGTGTCGATAAAATGTATAGCCACGCTTGAGTGGCGCTTAGATGAAGTAGAAATCGTATCTGTAATATAGGGATAAACATTAAGTGTATTAATACAATGAATTGTTGCACCTAAATGGCGTTTTGTTGTTGTATGGATGGTTTGGGTAATATACGGGTAGATATTTAATGTGTTCCCATCATAACAACTGGCTCCTATTGTTGTGCTACCGCTTGTTACGAGTTGCAGTGATAAACCTGATAAATGTCGTGAGACAGGTTTAACATCATCAATGATACGGCTTAACTCTTGATAAGATTCATCAGTAATACCCTTATCTGATATGCCAATTTCAATCGCAAATGTGCCGGGGCTTTTGTTGTTTTGCCACCATTCGATAATATTTATCAAATAACCAAATGGTTCAACTGCACGGCGAATGGCTTCCTTGGTACCTTTTAGTTTGTGAATTTCGAATGCTTCAGCAATAACTTTGCGTTTTGTTTGTTCTGGCCAGTTTTCATCCCAGCGATCAACACTATATTGCCAAGCTAAATAGGGTAATAGTTCGAATGGGCAAGTTTTTGGGTCCCAAAGTGAACGTAAATGAATAGGTGGATCGCAAATCATAGCTTGTGATAGATTTTTTTCAAGTTGAGTGGCAGATGGTGGTAATAGCGTCCTATTCGTCATAACCGGCAACCTCAACGTGATAATTTGTGCAATAACTGGCTTGTTCTCGATTGATTAATATATCTTGCGTGGGTTGTAGTAATTCGACACGTTGAACACCAGCAACATGTAATGCTGAAATTATTGCACTGCGATTAATTCTACGTCCAATGCGGTGTTTTTCGGTTATATAATCTTGCAAATTTTTGGTAGCCGCTTTTTTGATTGGTTCCGATTCGGGACCCGGATATAAATAAAGCTTGGCTTTTATTTCATACTCAATCAGGGTGACTGATTTAACTGTGACACGATCGGCAATAGGGCGACGATTGTCTTGATTGACAGCATCGGCAACAATACGAATAAGATCGCTACTGGCTATACCATTATTTTCACGAGATAGAATGGCGAGAGTTACGCAAGCAGGTGCGGGGCTTTCGGTGGCGGCATCTAATACTCGACCGTCAGCACTGCGAGCATAAAACTCATAAGCGGCACGAGGACCAGCAACGGATAAACCTTCAAATGCGGCTTGAATTCGCATTCTAAAATCGCTATCTGATTCTTTTATTTCGGGGATTGATGGCGTGACTGTATTATCTTCGTGCTGAATGATTAAGCGATAAACATGAAAGTTAGCCCCTAGATTATCTAAGTCATTGCCTTTAGCGTGGGCAATCATTAATGCGTGCGATGCTTCGTTTATACGCTGGCGTATAATTAACTCATAATACGTGCTTTCTTGTAGTAGTTTAACGATCGGCTCACTTTCATATTGCAATGTTTTTGCTACTTCATTTTGTTGATCTGCTGGATATAGCGATATAAACTTTTCTTTACGTTGAGCAAATAAAGCTTCAAAGTCTAGTGACTCGATAATATCCGGTGCAGGTAGTTTTGATAAATCAGTTAACGTGGCCATGTTGCGATCTCTATGTCACTGGTAAAAGTTTGGTTGGGTTTGTCTGTGCGTGAGCCTGTTAATTGCATTATCAGTTTTTCTTTATCGGTAAAAACATCTACAGCGTCCAGTTTTATACGTGGTTCCCACTGATTTAATGCCATGACTGTCGCTGAAATGACACGCAATCTGGTTGCTTCGGTGTTGGGGTTGTCTAAAAGCAAAAATAAAAATGAACCATAATCACGGCGTTCAACTCGTGAGCCTATCGGTGTTGTTAAAATATCTTTAACTGATTGATTAATGTGATCCATATCAGTAATAGTTCGACCGTTCTGGCAATTCATTCCGATATAACTCATTTTTGAGGTCCCCCAGTTAGATCGCCACCAGCTTTGACTCCATTATGTTTATGCGTATCAAGTACAACCCCGTTTGATGACAATTTGCCTTGCTGATGAATTACGTTTCCAGTTAATACACCAGTATTACCGCTAGCACTGCCACCTGTTGCGCTAAATGATTTAAATGTCACATGATCACTACATTCAACAAGTGGTGTATCAAGGTGGATTTTGGTACCCGCTTTAGCGGTGATTTGTTCACTTGCTTCAATAACTGCAGTTTTTATGCCTTTTATGGTTAAACTGCTGTTTTTCGGTTCATATTCAAATGTTGCACCGTCTGGAAATGTTACTAAATAAGCATCTTCTGAAGTTGATGGAGCAGGAATATCATTACAATAAAGGCTTGGTAATACGCAACCAAGTTCAAGATTACCATTTGGACTTAATATAAAAACCTGTTCACCAATAGAAGGGCGCCACCACGATCGGCTTTTACCTGCACGGTGAGTAAACCATGGTAACCAGGCAGTAACCAATTTGCCAGAACGCACTTTTACCCGATCGCCTCTGGTTTGACAAACAACGCCTTGGCGGATCAGGTTCTCAATTTTTCGTAATATATCGACTAAGTCGGCAGGGTGATAATTTTGCATAGCGTTATCATTAAGATTTACAGACAAATAATAAAGCGTACTAACTTGTAAAATCGATTTTTACAACTTACTGGCTAAGTGGGCGATAGTAATTTGCTCAATTGTGTTATAGTCGTGTTGATTGAATCCAAGCAGCTTTCTGGACGGATATTTAATTGTCCAATCATCTTTTTTATTCACTCGTGCACGTAATCCGTAATGATGAATGTGGGTTATACGAGATACCGAATTAATAAATTTTACGGTAGCGCAGTTGCTGTTTGCTGATATGCGTAGATATTTAGTTGTTCGTAGCTTGGTAAACATTTTACGGCGAATCTTTCCCGTTTTTTTTCGGAATGCTTGAGGTCTTTTAGGTTCGAAAGATGTGCCATCTGGTTGCCTTTGTGCTGTAATGCGTTTGCGGTTGCTTTCTCGTAATTTTTTGGCAATTTCACGAGCCAACTTGGTGCGATTACTGTTATTTAGCTGAGTGAGTATGCCGTTTGCATACTCATGTAATTTATTTAACTCGTCGGCCATATTTCATTAACCCAATCAGGACGCATATCAATGGGAGGTTCGTCGGTAACGTGTTTGTATTCAAGCCCATTCGAACCTTTTTTAACAATGACTCGCTCAGTTAATTTAAGTTCAATACTGATATCGGCTGTATTATTGTTTAATTGCTCAATCTCAAATTTAATGGCGCCTTTTCTTAATTCAGGGTTTGCCATAAATTCTTGTTGATTGATATACATCCAGCTAATTATCGGCACAATCAGATAGTCAATTGGCTGTTCATAATCAGTAATGATCAGGTTTACTTTATACTCATATTCAAAACTAAGACTTTTTGCGGCCGTTGCTGTTATGTCACCATCATCAACAAATATATGTAATTTATCGGGATTGGTTTTGATAAACAAATTGTTGTCTTCAAGTACTTTTCGAAGCTGGTTAATTTTTTTCATGCTGATCCTGTTGGCATTGATAAATCATTTCAACTTGAACCGCACATTGATGCCATGCTGTTAAGATGGTTTGATTATCGTCAATTAATGAACGATTTTGCCTTAAATTATTCATGGGAAGATAACAAGGCGTTACGGCTGGACAGCCAGTTTTGATAATCTTCACTTCTTTTGATTTCTGGCCGTGTGTACAACCGTTTAATAACATCAGGCAAATCAGTATCAGACCACATGCGTAATTGTTTATTTTCATTGATAAGTTGCTCCAACTGTTGTTGATATTGACGATTTAACGTATCAACTGCTTGCAGTTGATTTTTTTGTTCTATCAGTTTTTGTTCATTTGCTTGATACTGTTCGCTAAGTTCAAGTAATTCATTGTTTTTATAATCAATGATTTCGATTAACTCTTGCTTATCATTCTTTAGTTGTAGATTACTAGCTTGTAATTGTTTGTTTTTAGTGCTTAATAGTTGATCTCGTAAATAGCCAAACGACAAACAAAGTAGCAATAGTAACCACGGTAACAATTTACTTTTTAATAGATTTTGCATAGTTTTCGTATGCCTCTTTGAGTTTTAAGTCATAGTTATTTTTTTTATAAGCTGGACCGTTGTAAAGTTTGGCAAACGTTGAAAAATCTTTGTCTTTCATTGCTTGTAATAGCTTGCAATTCGATTTATGAGCAACAAAACGGTAAAACGCATCTAATTGCATTTCTTCGCTTTCTGTCATCTGTTGTTCAAATTGCTGAGCTGATTCATAGCCAAGCAGTTGCCAGTGGAACCCCATAATCTGAAATAAGCCCCAGCTAGCACTTTCAATTGCCGAATCAATATCAATTTGTTTGGCAAGCGTTAGCCGATAGTTTTCACGAGCACCACCTAAATAACCACCAGCGGTAAGGTTGATTAAATCTGGATAAGTATTTGTTAATTTTTCTACATCAAAGCCATGCTTTTTAAGCTGACGGTAAAAGATATGCCTTTCAAATAGAATCACAGGCAAACCGTTTTTAATGCCTGATGAGCGAGCCTCAATTTTGGTTACCGCTTGCACCATAGCCAGCTCAACTTCTAGCTTATTAGCCACATTTTGCAATTGTTCAGTTGTTATCATTGTTTATTTAACCTCTTATTATGCTGATGTTGATTTGGAGAACGGCAAAGCGTGCCAATGTTGCCTTTGCTTTTTAAAAAGCAGATCAGTAGTGCTATATTCATAACTACCTGAGCGCAGTAAGCACGGTTTAATAAACCGAAAGATGAGAATAAAAATACTGATGCACTTGATGTAATCATTAACCATGCTAGCCAGCTATATTTGGCTTTGTATTGGCAATTTTCACGATCGAATGTAAATAATCGAATAGCAATTAATAAACAAAGAAAAGCGTTAAGGGTTATCATGGTTTTCCCCCTTTAAATTTGTCGAATAAATCGGATGGATCATCAAACTTTTTAATTAACCAAAGGAGTAGCTTGACACTTACCGCCGAGGCGACTAATGCACCAAGTCCAAGCGGTACTTTTGTTTGAATATTTGACGGAAAAAAGGGGATCAATAGATATAATGTTATTTCGGCTAGTAACATTCCTATCGCAAAAGATATAAAAAATAGAATAATACGCCGAAGTACTGAGATGCGTTCTTCACTAATCACCAGTAGAATTGATCCACAAAGTGCGCCTAAAATAATGCCGTTTTCGATATTTGGATAAATCATTGATATTGAAAACGCACTAATAACCGCCGTAAATGTTGTTGTAGTTGGTTCTGTCATTCCATTAATCCCATAAGTTTAATCGTTTTTTTTCTGGCTCTGGCACGGTTTCAGGCACATTTAATGCGGTGCCCATAGGGAGCATTGCCGGTAATTCACATAGCATTGGGTTGTTTTGATAAATAATTTCAACAATCCCTTTTGTTTTGCCAAAAATTCGATACGCTAATGCGTCAACGGTTTCATTTTGCATTGCATAGACAATCATTAAATCAATTCCATGGTTGATCGCGATTTGCCTAAGATGTCACGAATTGCATAACGTGCATTGCGGTATAAGTTGCCCACGCTTTCGATGTTAGGTTCAATGTCACCTTTAGCTTTTGCGGTTGCATCAAAATTAATATACTGTTCATTCAATAATGCATTTGCCCACGAATAAACCGCATGTCTGTATAAAATTAAATATTTTGATTCACCATTAATTTGCTCGTCATTTAAATTGTTAATTGATGTAATGCCTGCCGCTTGCTTTGTTAGCCGCCAGTTATATAAGTCGTCATTTACTGCAATAATTGCACCGGCAATTGCTGTTTTTAATCGCTCAGTTGTGACGGTGCCGTCGAGCCGCTGAGTTTTTCGAACATCATTAATATTAATTGCTGGAAAAAACGGAATATTACTGATTTCGAGATTGTCAGCTTCGTTAGCGCTTGCGATAGCCGTAAAGTCGTTCATAATTTACCTTTGTTGATCGGCGGTGGACAAAAGCGCTAACATGTAAAATACATTTATTGCTTCTGTGCCGCCGAGGTGTGAGGGTTCACCCAGTTAAGAATCGGTCTTGTTTAAGGCCTTTTCTAATTCTTTAATAGCTGTTTTTACACCTGAACTTTCGTCAAGTTCAAGTGCTCGTTTTAAATAACCTAAAGCTTGCTCTGGCTGTGTTTCTTTTAACGCATAGCCTATAGCTTTATTGAGTTTTGCTCTGACCTGATCAAACATATCTTTATCTGCCACTAATTCGGCAAACTTCAGTAACACATCAGTATCAACCGTTTGCTTATTACTAATTTGTGCTAGCGTTGTATTAGCTAACTCTTCGGTAATTAGTGTAGCGGTTTGGCGTTGGTACTCATCGGGTGTAACCCAATTGTGTTTTAATGCGTGTTCAGCAAGCGGGTAGGCAAGCTCAAATTGTTTAGTGTCAATCATCCATACCATTAGACGCATAAATACATCATCTTGCTGAGCATTATCAGACTCAAGCACGCCGTTAATCCAATCCATATATTCGGGAATAAGTTGCTTTTTAAGCTCAATTTTTGCTTCTGTTGATTGAAATTTTTTTAAACGAATACGATCGTTATTTAGCTTGGCTAGCATCATTTCGTAAGCGTTTATTGCTCGCAGGTTGTCTGTATTACGCTCCTTTTGAGCGTAATGTTTTTGTAAAAACTTTTGTGCTGGTGATATCATCTATCTTTCCCTTATCTGACTTCAATATTTTCAATTAAACAGCCGGCATCATAACGTTCTACAACAAAGGCTTCGTTGGCAGATTGGAAGTCTTCAATGCGATCACGTTTAGGATTGTCAATAATTTGACGGCGGGCTGTTTCATTTTGAATATAGATAGCTAAATTGCTAAAAGATGTAATTAGCATTGCTCCTTTAGGGAAGTAGGGCACTCGGTATGCTGGTAATTCACCAATTGATTTTTTAGCAAGTAAGATTTGACCCGCTACTTTTTCGGTGTTTTTATCTGCTTCGTTAGCAATAGGGAAGTACTTATCATGAAGTAATCCACGACCACAAATAACAACTAGATCGGTGTCTTCTGAATAAACTGGATCGATTAAGTTTTCAACGGCATCATAGACTAATGCGTCAAGGTTTTTATAGTCACCACCGTTGCTGGCAATAATAATTTTACCTGGTGTTACTGTACCTTCGTTCATTACTCTTTCAGGTGCATCTTCTCGGTAATGTTGTAACCAGCCTTTATTTACATCTTGTAGTAAAGGGTACGTAGTTTTATTGGAAGTTGAAGCACGATGGGTACCATTAAATCCAATCATAATCCGATCTAATGCTTTTTGTTTAATTAGGGCATCACGCAAAAGGGTTTGAAAGTTCTTTTTGTGGCGCCATGCATCCAATTTTGCATAACGGATTGATGTATCGTAGTTGGTTTGTTCACAACGATAACGGAATTGGTTTAGATCTGAGATATCTACAGCTTCACGTTCTTGTGCTGTGGTATCGGTTGTGCTGGCTGTTGTGCCTGTTACACCAACGCCAACTTTTTCACCTTCTTGGGCATCAACAAATTCAAAGTTAATTTTACTTAAGAATTCAGATGATTGCTGGGTTCGTTTTTCTAATGTTTGGTTTACCTCTGGATTGACAGCAAAACTTTCACTGGCATCATCAATGCCATTAAGCTGTGCAATGCGGTGTTTAAATCCATTAAATAACTTTCGGGTTTCATTTCTCATTATGGGTTTCCTAATTCGGTTAATCTTATTTGTTTGTTATCGTTGGTTTTAATCGTCGGCTTTTAGCAGTCGGTTTCAATATCCATGGATCCGCCCGCCGAAATTGGCCGTTCTGGCGATTCGGGAAGTTCACTCAATAGTTCGACAAGCTCAGTATTTTGTTTTTTTACTTTGGTAAGTTCGTTGGTTAATTCAACAATTTTGGCATCAAGATTAGTAAAGCGTTCAGTTGTCGCCGTTGCGAACTGTTCGATAATCTCACCAAGTTGTACAAACTTAGTTGAGTCTTTTTCTGATTTACTTTTAAATAAACCCGTTAGACGATCTAACATGGCACTAAAAGCGGTATCATTTTGGGGATCTACCTCTTCAAAGTCGATCATTGTTTCTTCGGCAACGGTAAAAAGGTTATTGGGTGATTGTTTGCGGCTAGCTAACGGGTTAACGTTTGCTTTTGCACTGAATTCTAAAAATTCGGTACCAAGGCTAGCAGGGTCGTCAGTAACAGCAAGACCAACAAGGTAAGCTTCGCCAGTGTCAGCAAATTCGGCATTAACTTCGATAGAGGTGTAAACTTTTTGTTTAGCTTTATTAAGCTCAATGAGCTCATCAGTTGGTTCAATTTGTGCAAGTAATGCTAGCTTTCCTGCTAATGGACCGGTTTTGATTTCCTCTGCTCGTAATGCTAATACATCGCCATAGCGTTTAAATTGGCTATCAGGTGAATAACCTTTGATATGTTCCAAATTGATACGTGCACCATAAACATCACGATTATAATTTTCTGCCATTTGCTCGATCCATTCTTTTTGGATCTTACGTCCGTCGGTGGTAGCACCTTCGACCGCAACACGAAACCATTTTGATTTAATTTTTTTTGACTTTTTAACTTCTGTGCCCATTGTTGTAATCCTTAGCTGATTGTTTTGACTTATGTTGAATTGACAAACAAAAGAGAGCAATTCGGGCAACTTGTAAATTAGAGTTTTACAACCTGAACAAACATAAAAAAACAAAAATCATAGGTAAATTGGCGTTACTAAAGGAGAACACATGGTAAACGTCAATTTATTAGATCATTTAATTAGTGATAATACCGACCCAAGAAAAGCGGCCAGATCGCTGTATTGGGCTGGGTATCGTATTAGCCGTATTTCTGAATTGTTGAATGAAAATATTAATACTATCCATAGCTGGAAACGGCGTGATAAGTGGGATGAATCATCCGTATTGGATAGAGTTAACGGCGTGCTTGAAGCGCAATTAATCCATCTTGTTATCAAGCCAAATAAGGAAGGTAAAGATTTTAAAGAGATTGATTTACTTAGCCGTCAACTGGAACGTACGGCCAGAATTGAAAAATATCAAAATGGAGGTAATGAGGTTGATTTAAACCCTAATATTGCCAACCGTAATGCCAAGCCGAAGCAAAAGCCTAAAACTAATCTTTTAACTGATGAGCAGATCGAAAAAATTAACGAACTATTTAATGATGGCTTATATGAGCATCAAAAAGTTTGGTACCGAGCTGGGTTACAAAATCGCATTAGAAACATAAATAAATCACGCCAAATTGGGGCAACTATGTTTTTTGCGCAGGAAGGGGCGGTTGATGCTGTGAATACTGGGCGTAATCAGATATTTTTATCCGCATCAAAATCACAAGCATTTCAATTTCGGCAATATATTATTGATTTTTTCCACGGTATCGATATGGATCTGAAAGGGGAAGTTATACATTTTCCTCATAATGACGCTCGCCTTTACTTTTTAGGTACCAACTCGAAAACAGCACAAAGTTATCACGGTAATTTATATCTGGATGAATATTTTTGGATTAATAAATTTTTAGAACTGCGTAAAGTTGCTTCGGGTATGTCGAGCCAAAAACGTTGGCGACAAACCTACTTTTCAACGCCTTCTAGTATTAATCACGAAGCGTATAAATTCTGGACTGGCGAGCTATTCAATAAGGGACGTAGAAAAGAGCAACGTATTAACGTTGATATTTCTCATCAAGCTTTAAAAAATGGCAAATTATGTGCTGATGGACAATGGCGGCAGATTGTCACCATTGAAGATGCGGAAAAACTTGGCTTTGATTTATTTGATATTAATCAACTAAAACTTGAATATAGTCCCGATGAGTTCGCTAATTTATTTTTATGTAATTTTATTGATGATTCATCATCAGTGTTTCCGCTATCCAGTTTACAGCCGTGTATGGTCGATTCTTGGGATGTTTGGGATGATTATAAGCCATTTGCAAGGCGCCCACTTGGTGAACGGCCAGTATGGATCGGCTATGACCCATCACACACTGGGGATAGTGCAGGTTGTGCAGTTGTTTCACCGCCAATGGTTGAAGGTGGCAAGTTTAGGGTTATTGAAAAGCATCAATGGACGGGTATGGATTTTGCCTCACAAGCCGAAGCCATTCGAAAAATGACCGAACGCTATAACGTTACCTACATTGGTATTGATGCTACTGGACTAGGCGAGGGTGTTTATCAACTAGTTAAGCAATTTTATCCTGCTGTAGTGGCGTTCAAATATTCAATTGAAATTAAACAAAGGCTAATTTTAAAAATGCAAGATGTGATCAGGCGTCAGCGTTTAGAGTTTGATGCGGGTTGGACAGACTTAGCCCAATCATTTATGGCAATTCGAAAAACATTAACGGCCAGCCAGCGTTATGTAACGTATGTGGCCGATCGTAATGATGAGGTTTCTCATGCTGATATTGCGTGGGCAACCATGCACGCAATTTATAACGAGCCGCTAGAAAGCATTGGCGGAGCTAACAGTAACAGTGGTTTTATGGGAGTGTTTTAGTAATGACAGTATTAACACAACAAGATGAAAAAATAGAATGTTTTACGTTCGGCGATCGTGAGCCTTTAGCCGATGCCAAAGACTTATTAAATTATTTACAATGTACATCGTGCGGTAATTGGTATGAACCGCCAGTTAATTTCGATACGCTGGCCAATACCTTTAGTTCATCGTCATATCATAGCAGCCCGATATACGTTAAACGAAATATCTTAACCAGTACTTTTATTCCACATAAATACTTATCACGTCAGGCATTCGAACGCATTGCTAATGATTTTTTAATATTGGGTAACTGCTATCTCGAAAAACGAACAAACATGCTAAAGCAAACAGAGGGGCTAAAACCAACACTGGCGAAATACACACGGCGAGGTGTTGAAGAAAACGAATATTGGTATATTGATAAATATTGGGAAGAGCATAAATTTAAAAAAGGTTCGGTTTGGCATATGCTAGCACCTGATATAAATCAAGAGATTTACGGATTACCAGAATATTTAGCCGCCATTAATTCGGTTTGGCTTGATAACTCTGCTACCGTATTCCGTCAACGATATTATAAAAACGGTTCACACGCTGGGTTTATTTTATATTTGTCTAATCCATCACATAACGAAAAAGATATTGAAGAATTAAAGAAAGCATTACAAAGCAGTCGAGGCCCCGGCAACTTCCGCAATTTGCTCATGTACTCACCAAACGGTAAGCCAGATGGATTAAAACTGATACCCGTTGGAGAAGTGGCAGCTAAAGATAATTTTGCAGACATCAAATCAGTAAGCAAAGATGATATTTTGACAGCGCACCGGGTTCCACCGTCACTGATGGGAATTACTCCAAAAAATACGGGTGGATTTGGTGATCCTGAAAAAGCCTCTAAAGTATTTACCCGCAATGAAATTAAACCGTTGCAAGATAGATTTTTACAGCTTAATGATTGGATGGGGGAGGAGGTTATAAAATTTAACCCTTATATCCTTGAATAACAATCACAAAACCAAAGCCCGAATGGGCTTTTTTATTACCTTCCATTCAAATTCTCTCTATAACGCTCATGCTGACACTTTTTTATTTGTTGTGTGGTGATTAGTCCTTTATTCATTTTATCTTTCAGTGTGCTTGATGTTTAATATAATTAGTCACTTTGATGATGATTGAAAAGGTTATAGATAAAATTGCGCCGTTGAAACCCCACGCCACCCCCACGTTAAAAGTGTGGGAAATTGTGCAAAGTTGCAAACATCACAAAAGAAGCCCTAGTAAAGGGCTTTGGCTATCCGAGATCCTTTTTAGATCTTGCGATTTCGTGCAGTATGGGCGTGCAGTAAAAATTTTTATGGATTTTCCTTTGATGTTTTTTTTAAAAAGCTTTCTTTTAAAGGTTCCAATAAATCACGAATCCAAAACAGTGTGATATCTTTATCACGCTCTGTTAGATGTTCAGACTCTGTTACAACACGGATAAGTAATTCAGCTCTCTCTACTTTTTTTGCTTTTTCTAATTCGTCCATTTCTAATGCTCTACTGTTTTTATACACAGTATATTTATACAGTAATTTTTTAGCAAGAAAAAAGTAGAAAAAATGTGATCAACGTCTAATTATTTGATTTTATTATATAAAACCATGTAAGGCTAAAAATAAAACTCAACAAAATCATTTTTAACGGGCTTTCTAGGCCGACTTGGCGAATTGCTAACGATGAGATGCACACCGTCCAAAGTGTTATCTAATTTTAAATATTGATTGTGGCTGATTTTTATACTCTCTCGTAAATAAAGCCTGTTTATGGTGAAATTATCATCGGGCAACCCGATTATTTTTAACTGTTTTCTAATTTCTTTCCGTTGATCGTCCTCTTCATTTTGAATTTTTCGCGTACAGTTATTGACAGAACTCCAAGGCGTGCGTGCCGCACGTTTTTTAAGGTCAAGGTTCTTGCTTGGTTTTTCTTTTTTAACTATTTCCCATTTAATAAGCCTTGTGCAAATAAAGGACGTTAGTCCCGATAATGGTGAAAATACGCCTTTTATTTTTTTAATTACTTCCTCATATTGATTCAATTCTTCTTCGTAAGATAACCTGACTTTTAAATCTTTGCGCAAAACCATTGGACCACCTTGGTGATTAGTATATGCGGCCCAGTCGCCAACATCAGCGGATGCTAAAACAGGATCGATAATTTTATCTTCCACTTTTTGGCTTTTTAATCTTCGTAGTTCTCGCCAAACGGTGACAGGTGCGCCTCCTAATTGTTGGAATTGGCGTATTTTCCAACGGCTTGCCCATGCAGTAACGGCTTTAGATGTTTCTTTTAAGTTTTCACCAGTTTCATCATCTACTTCATTATCCAACGCATAACCGTCAATATTTTTAGAAATATATTTAGCGATGTAGCCAGTTGCTGAGCCTTTTTCTTTATCGATCATGGTAAATTCAAAGCGGTTTTTTGCGGCACCTTTTTCTTGTCCGTCTTCATCCATGGCATAGATCCACATTACTTTAAAAGCTGTTTGTAAATCTTCGGGACGCATAAAAACTAAAATATGCCAATGCGGTGTACCGTCGTGATGAGGTTCTGCAACACGGAAGCCAAAAAACTTAATATCCTCACGATTAAGCTTTGCTCGAATCCTTGACCATACTTTACACAAATAGGCTTGAGTTTCACGTGGATTATTACCTTGCCAATTTTCGACAAAGCCGCCTTTTGAGTAGGCACTATGATATTTTGAAGGAGCTGTTAATGTAATAAATGCACCGGTATAACCCATTTCATCAGCCAAATCTTCAAAGCCCCTCATGCGGGTCATTAGCTCAGCACGACGAATAGCTGGATTGGAAATCGATTTATATACTTGCAAATCAAGTGCTATTTGTTCGCCAGTTTCTTGATTTTCAATTGCCATTTGTTCTAAATATTTTTTATTGCGTCGCTTTTGTTCTTTCCATTCTGATTGGCAAGATTGACTGGCATACGGGGTAGCTTTCTTTTGTACTTGCCCAACTGCAATGGCTAAATGTTCATGTTGGAAATCTCGACGATTTTTTAACTTGTTATACCACCAATCCTCATTGGTTAATTTTGCCAACGCTCTGACAATATTTTCATTGGTTAACTTTCCATTTTTATAATCGGCAAAGTAGGGCGGTACGATATTGATGCCGCCAAGTTCATTTAAAACAGATTTATAAAGTTGATGCTCAAGCCCAAGCTGGTTAACCTCATTGGCAGATAAACAAAACTCATGATTAGCTAATAAGTGTTGTATAAGTTTATCTATATAACGGGCAATTTCGATACTAAGTTCAGCAATTCGCTCTCTGCCAAATGTAGGTAAGTTCTCAAACTCAGCAGAAAAGTTAATAGATAGTGCGCTTGGTTTAATAAATTCATATTGTTTATTAACCAAGTCAAGCCTTGATTTAACATTACCGCCAAGTGTTTTACGCAAAAATGTATTGGCGGCTTTTCGGCTTTTTGTTTGAAATAGTTTGATGTATTCATTTGCAAAATAGCCACTTAAAAAGTCTGGCAAACCAGAAAAATAATTAGCTCTAAAATTATGATCTTCGGTATCTACTTGCCATAATTTTATTTCACTATATGAAAGCCCTTGTGGCATTTTGGGTGATAATGCATGTGGATTAACTGGCGTTCTGATAACTTCTTTATTTGGTAAAAACTTGCCGACCGTATCGTAAAAATCACGCATACCAGAAAGCAGGGCATATTTAACCCTGTGATTTAATGTTGGTAAGTTTTGCGTGATTGTTGTCATGTTATTCTTGTGCTGGGGTTAATGACTATCTTTGACAAGACTAAGCATTACATAGCCTTTCTGTAGATATTTTTCATCTTCTAATATGTGAGAAATGTATCGACGAATTTTGCGGCACGTATAATTGCCATTAGCAAACTCATGTAAACACAGCACATCACCGACGTTATAATTACGATCGTTGATACGTAATTCTGCTGTTTTTCTTCCTGCTAAAATCGCCTCAAAATGTTCTGTTTGAATTTTTAAGTTATGCAGTTTCATTATTTAACCTCTAAATCTAAATCATATCCGGCGTTAACACGCCAATAATCTCTTTTGCAGGCTGTCGATTACCATTAGCGGCAACCGACCGAGGTGCGTCGATTTCGTAGATTTCGAAATCACCAAAAATACCCTTTACTATAGCGTTGTTACTGTTTGATACGATCGCAGTTGCTCCACGCCTGACGGCATGAACCAGCAAATCACGCAATAACTTCGTAACTGGGTAATTAAATTTGTGAGGGGTGTAGCCAGTAAAAATATCGTTTTTAGTGCCTGAGATGTACGGCGGATCGCAATAAATAACGTCGCCATCCTCGGCCATTTCGATCGCAGCCCTAAAGTCTGCCGCTATTAACGTAACTGGGACGGAGATCAACTTATTGCTAAATGCGATTAGTTCAGTTTTTGGGAAGTAAACCTTTTTATATTTGCCATGTGGCACATTAAATTCGCCTTTTTGGTTATAACGACAAATGCCGTTAAAGCAATGGCGATTTAAATAGATAAACTCAGCAGCACGTTCTAACGTAAATGGTTGCGTTATATTGCAATTAAAGCGGCAGCGAACTTCATAAAAATCGATGTCACTATCAAATAGTGATTGAGCGGTATTTACTAATCTGACTAAGTCATCACGTAACCAACGATAAACGTTAATCAAATCCTTATTTTTGTCGGCTAATATATAGCTATCATAATTAGTATTAATAAACACATTACCCGCCCCGACAAACGGCTCTATTAGCCGCTTTCCGTCTGGCAAGTGAGGTAATAACTGAGAAATAAGCCGACCTTTGCTGCCGACCCATTTTAAAAAGGATTTTTCTACACACATTTTCTTGAGCCTTAAAGATTTGGGGCTGATTGCCCCTTTTTGTTTAATTGAAATATTCTTATTCGTTATATTTCGTGCTTACCTTTTGCTTCTAAAATCTGCTGACAATAAACACACAAACTACAACCCGGCACAGCTTCACGCCGTGCCTCAGGTATCGGCTCGCCACATTCACAGCAATAAAGTGATGATTTGCCGGTGTAAACTTTTCTTTTTGCAATCAAGTTATCAAGCTCTAATTGAGCAATATCATTGGCTCGGTCGATAACATCACGCATCAGTTCTGGTTCTCATAATGTTGATTGCGTATTGCTTCGGCTTCTTGCTCTAACAGCTCCGCCGATTCGGTCGGTGTTAAGTAGTTGGTGCGGATATGTGTAGCTAGTCGTTCCAGCTTTGCCGTAAATACGTCACAAAGTCCGCTTTTTGTTTCTTCTTTTGCCTGATTTAAGGCTTGCAATAATGCATCGCCCGATAATGCTGTCATTTTCATTTATGCCACCTTTTTGGTTTCTTTTTTAAAATCTTCTTCTTCACATAATGCGAATGCATCAATAATTGCTTGCAACCGACGTAAACCCTTTTTCAGGTCGTCGACTTCGTTATCTGTCAGATCGTCATATTGCATTTGCCAAGCATGAGTAAATTGACTATCTGAGTTATAAATTTCCGTTGTACGCAATTCGATGCCCGACGCACTCAGCAATAAACGTTTTTGCCCGGGCTTTAAATTGTTAAAAGCCGAACGGGCCAAACTGCGCTTACCACTTAATATTTGGTGAAATTCACGCAAAAAACTACGTGGCTCAATGGTTTGAGTGCTTTGTGCTACATTCATCTTCATCACCTATTAACGGCTGATGCAACTTAATTACTTGCCCGTTTGACTTTTCGATATAGCCTTTCGGATTGTGTCTATTAGTCTGGATATAAATTAAAGTCGACTTATTAGCCGACTTTGGGCTTAAATAGATTGCGTGGCTCATTACTTATTCCTCTTTAATATTTAACTCAGGATTAAAGGCTTTAGCTCCCTCAAGGGTTAAAGCCACCATATTGATAAAAGTTGTAGAGCGGTCGTACTTGCCTGTGATTTGCTTTTTACGGATAGGAAGCTTGCCTTCACTAATGTATTTTTTTACTGTGCGAGGATTCATGCCTGATACACGGGCAAATTCATCAACAGTGACATAAGGCGCTGAAATAGCTATTGATATTCTTGGCGTCATAGTGCATTATTCCTAGTTAGGTGTTTATATGTGTTTATATATAATAAAATTAGGATTTAGTTAATAATAAATTAACATTAAATAAATGTAAATAGGGTTTTATTAATTTTTTTAAGTTAAATACTAATTGGGTGATTAAGTTGTGAAAATCAATTTTGATACTGGTGGCGCAGATGTTTTAGACAGAGTTTTAAAAGCTTATGGTTTTAAAACTAAATTAATGTTGGCTAATCATTTGAATATATCTTCCGCAAGTCTTGTTCAACGCTATAAAAGGGATCAGTTCCCGTCAGATATAGTAGTGCGTTGCATGGCTGAAACAGGAGCTTCATTAGAAT
Source organism: Gilliamella sp. X-60 (assembly GCF_057063585.1). NCBI lineage: Bacteria > Pseudomonadati > Pseudomonadota > Gammaproteobacteria > Orbales > Orbaceae > Gilliamella > Gilliamella sp. X-60. Next base: position 26,095 of record NZ_JBXSQJ010000021.1, read on the forward strand.
GGTTAGCTAATGGTGAAGGTGAATTTTTACCAACTGAACAACAATCAAAAGAAACAATTCTTTCTGATGATACGTTGGAAAAATTGGAACGACTAGCTGTGCTCAAAAAAGAAGGTGCAATCACTGAGCAAGAATTTAATGCATTAAAGGCTAAATTGATTTGATAGGAGATTAAAAGATGACAAACAATCATCTATTTTCAAATAAAGTATTATTTTTATTTATGATTGTTTGTTTTTTTGCATTTGTTTCTTCTATTTCATTGGCAACTAATTACGACGAAAAATCTATAATGTTAGGTCTTTTTATTGTCGTTTTATTTTTCTTTTCAGCTTTAGGATTTTTAGTATCTTTTCTGTTTTTGACCGTAAAAAAATTAATAACAAGCACCAACAAAGTAGTTTTAAAATTTAGCGGCATTAGTTTCTTAATTTTTTGCATATCAATTCTTTTGGTTGTATTTGTTGATAAAGATAAGAATAAATTTTTATTTTTGTCATCATCATTTGCAATTGTTATCTCTTTTTTTTCCTCAATAATATTTACTCTTTTCGTTGCAATACGTTTTATTTTATTCAAGTTAATATCAAAAGTTAATATTTCAAATTCTATACAGGCAGAAAAAGGCAATGATTCCTCAAAAATTACTGAACAAAAAGATACAACAAGTTCAGATACGATTAATTTTGGCACAGCAAAATTATCTAAAAGCTCACCTGAAAAAATTCTAAAATCCAAAGTTAAAAAAGCAATTAAAGCAGATGCAAAAAAAGAAAAAAAACATAACCCAGTTAGAAGCATTTCTTACACACCTCCAACAGCAGAAGAAAAAGAGAAAAAAGCTAAAGAACGTGATCGATATTTAAAAGATAATTTTGAATCTAAACTAAAAACATTGTGGGTAGGTTCAAAAGATATTGAGTTTTCTTATTCTGATGCAAATGATGATATTAGCTATCGTCTTTTAAATTTAAATAAAGTATTGGTTAACCAATATGGTGAAATCTATTTTTCTGGTATCTGTGCTATTCGTGATGAAATTCGAACGTTTAAAGTAGAACGCATTATGTCTACTATTGAATATGATTATCATGATTACACTATTAAGCAGTTTTTAACCCGTGTGTTACAAATTAGCAATAATGCTGAAAGTTCGAGGAAAAAAAGTAAAGCTAAAAAAGAAACATTTGATATTCATTTTACAGGGTTTAAACAAGCCGATAAACAACGATTAATCGAACTAGCAGAAGCAAAAGATCTAACAGTAAGAAAAAGTGTTACTCAAAACTTGCAAATATTATGCATAGGTTATAACGCTAGCCAAAACAAAATTGAAAAAGCACAAGAAATGGGAATTAGCATCATGAATGAAAGCGACTTCTTAAACTTTTTAGAAACCGGTGAGATATTGTTGGGGGAGTGATTTAAAAAAGATTTATCTAACAATATTTTGAAAAAATGCAATATTGGAGAAGTCTAAAAAAAAGCTTAATAATCAATGAAGAGTTTAACGAATTAAAAGCTAAGTTGATTTAAGAAAATTAAAAAATAGGAGAGGAACATATGAAAAAAGTATTTAGAATAGTTCTATCACTTGCAATCTGCTTGTTATTTTCTTCAATGAGTTATGCTAGTCCAAATGGTGTGGCAAGAGAGTTAGCCCGCCTCACTAAGCAACAAATTCAAAAGCAATACGGCCAACAGTTTCCAATAAAGATGAATGACAAAACATCGTTAGCAAATATCACTGCTGATGGGCAATATATTATTTATGATTATCTTTATGACGATAACAGTAAAAAGTACACACCAGAGATTCTTGCCTTATATGTGCAAATGACATTCGACCAAAGGTCGTGTAAAAACCATGATTTTGTATCATTATTCCAAGATAACGATCTTCAGTTTGTTTATCGCTATACATTTAATGATAAAAAAAACATGTTCGTATCTTTTCGAATTGATGAGGTTTGTAATTAAAGAAGCTCAATACAGCAGGAGAAAAAGCTTTATCTGATGATACCATTTTACAAGGATATGATGATGAACATTCATAATTCATTAATATATGAATCAATCACTAATTATATTAAGTTAGAAGCCCCTGAATTTGCTATTTTACTGAAAGGTAAATGGGGTATAGGTAAAACGACATTTATTAGTAAAATATTAGCAAATTTAGATAAACAATATATTTATATGTCATTAAATGGGGTTAGCTCTGTTTCTGAATTGTATGATTTGTTATTTGAAAGTTGTTTTATCGATAAGTTAGAAGATGATGCTTCTTCGAGTATAGTTAATATAAGGGCATTTTCAAAAAATATTATTCGGGGTTTTTCCAAATATCTAAAACTAGATATCGATTCGGAAAAAATTTTAGAGTCATTTAAATTAACACGAGATAAATTACTGGTTTTTGATGATATAGAACGGTCTTCAATGCCATTAGAAAGTATATTCGGTTTTATTAATCAATTTGTTGAGCATAAAGAAAATCATGTGATTCTTATAGCCAATGAAGAAGAAATTATAAAAGCCAAGAATAGTGAAGATAATGTTTATGTAAAAATTAAAGAAAAAATAATCGGTAAAGAATTCAATCTTGAGCCAGAATTAAATGAAGTCCTAGATCCATTCATTGAGGAATTAATTACTAATGATGATTTAAAAGAAATTATTTTGGAAGATAAATTTAAATCATTAATTTTTAATATTTTAATTAAGTCTAAATGCCAAAATTTACGTATATTAAGGATGGCACTTTGTTCTTTTCAGGATTTTTCATCTCAAATTTTAGATATCACAAAACAAGAAAAAAACGAGTTTTTATATGAAATATTAAGATTTTTTTTAATGTTATATATTGAATCAAAATTAGGTAGAATTACAAAAAATGATTTCATTATTCAAAAAGATGAATATGAATACAAATGTATAAAAAAAATAAGAGATATCTATTCTGTAAATACCCATTCATTTATTCTCGATATCCCAATATGGGAAAAAATATTATTTGATGGAGTTATTGATAGTAAGCTTTTGCAAAAAGAAGTTGAATTAAATAATATTTATAATCCTAAGGTTGAAAATGAATGGCAGATATTATGGGGGTTTTCTGGTTTAAATAGAAAAGAATGCATGTCTGCTTTAAAGAAAGTTAAGGATAATTTGAAAATTAATTTTTATGATGATATTTATGTCATAACACATCTTGTAGGAATATTTATAGAGTTAAGAAAATACGGGGTAATAAAAGGCAACAAAAGTATTGCTGATTATTTTATCAAATATATAAAGGATAATCGTCTACCTAAAATGGATGCAATACAAAACTTAAGGCAATATACATTACCATCAATGAATATATCTTCACATGGTTTATGTTTTCACAGCAATGATACTGACGAATTTAAAAAATTTATTAAGAAAAGAGACGATAGAATCGATGAGATCAAAAACAACATTTTTAAAAATAATGCTAAGCAATTTTTTAATAATCCTTATGAATATGCTAAAGATAAATTAAATTCTGAGCGTGTTTATAATACTCCTTTATTATCGTTTATTAATATAAAGTTATTTGTAAATCGTATATGTAAATTAAATGGTGTTCAGCTTACCTATGTGTTGTCTTTATTAGAGTTAAGTAGCCGTTTTCTTTCTGATAACAAAGAAGAAATGCGTGCATTAGATTCTTTTAAAAATAAAATGAAAGAAAAAAGTGAAATGAAGTCTATATCTCAATTTGATAAAGAGAAAATAAACGAAGCAATGAACCGTGTTTTTATTAATAAGTAAAATTAAATATGTCAATTCGTAAAAATGGTAATAGATGGCTATTCGAAAAATACCTTGAAGGCGGTCGCAGAGTTCGTAAGAACTTTGCGACCAAAGGCGAGGCACTTGCTTATGAAAGTTATTTAGAAGAGCAAACCAACGAAAAGCCTTGGTTGGGTGAAAAGATTGATAAACGCCATTTATCGGATTTAATTAACAGTTGGTATTCATTACATGGGCAAACGCTTAAAGACGGGCAAACACGCCTAAACGCGATGTTATTTGCTTGTGAATGCATTAATGATCCATTAGCCACTCATTTTACAGCCAAACAATTTACTAACTATCGTCAAAAACGTATTGATGGTGAGATATTTAGAACAGATAGGATAAAAAATGTTGCTCCACGTACAATGAATCTTGAATTAACTTATTTTAAAGCTATGTTTAATGAGTTAATTCGGCTAGGGGAGTGGCAACATAGCAATCCGCTTGAAAGAATACGCCCATTTAAAACCGATGAGCAAGAAATGGCTTATCTTACTAAAGAGCAAATTCATGAACTCCTATTATCTTGTGAGCAAAGCACAGCCACCGATTTAACCATTATTGTTAAAATTTGCCTAGCAACAGGAGCAAGGTGGAGCGAAGCCGAAAGCCTAAAGGGCGCACAAGTTAAAGACGGAAAAATCACCTACATTAACACCAAAGGCAAACGTAATCGAACCATTCCAATTAGTGACAAACTCTTTAACGAAATTCCCAAAAAGAATGGTAGCTTATTTACTCCCTGTTATTCAGCGTTCCGTTCGGCAATCGATCGTGCAGGAATAGAATTACCCGATCGACAACTAACCCACATATTACGCCACACTTTTGCTAGCCATTTTATGATGAATGGCGGTAATATTTTAGTTTTACAAAAAATACTCGGCCACACCGATATCAAAATGACCATGCGATATGCACACTTTGCACCTGATCACTTTGAAGATGCGGTAAGGTTGAATCCATTAAATGACTAAGAGGAAATTGAATGAAATTATTAAATATATTAAAAAAAATTGAATTAGAAAATTATTATAAGAAAAATAAGCGTAAGCCAAAACTAAAACTTAATTTAAAACAAAGAACATTATCATTCATCATTCAACATCTATCACTCGTAATAGCCATTATTTTATATGTGTTTGCAATAATAATATCATTAATAGATAAAGATTCTCTTTACCCATTTTGGTTATTATTAATATCTCTTCTATTGATTCATTTTAATTACTCTCAATTTATATATAGAAGTTTAAAAAAAGATATTAAAAGTTTTACTTTACCAATGAATCATTCAATTAATTTCAATGTGAAGAGTAACTACGTCATAGATAAAAAGTACTTAAAAGCTCTTATATCATTGGATATAGAACAATTGAAATTTGGTTATTTAGAATTAAATCATGCATATGAATGTCTAAAAAGAAGAATTAGCTTAGTGCTTGGACCACTAGATAAGTTGGGGATATTTCCTGGTATTATATCATTACTTGGTCTATTACCTCAGGTTAAGGCACTTTCTTGGCAATGGATTGAAGTAATTCCTTATTCGTATGGTGGGTTAATGATTTTAGGTTTGTTTTTTTATAACGATCTTGATAAGTATGAAAGAATGCTAGCTTTAATAAAATTAGCTATTGAACGTAAAGAAAAAGAAACTAATTAATTGGCGATAAAATGGCGGTTGACTATATCCTTATATAGCTAAATATGTCTATATATGTATTTTTAACCGCTTGATTTAATTATAAGTTGTTGATTTTAAATACAGCTTTAAAGAACTCATAATCGATTGGTCACTGGTTCAAGTCCAGTAGGGGCCACCATCAATCAATATAATCAAAAGTTTACATTTAAAAATCACATTATGAAAATCAGTCAATTTTATTAAGTGGCGGTAGTCAATCCAATAAGATTTTACACCCGTGTAAATATTTCTATCAGCAATAGCAAAGCGGTACTGATCGCCAAGTTTATGGGTGGATGTCTTGACCATTTATCGTTTTTGCCAGTCCTTTTTTGAAAAAAATCAGTATGCCGTTTTTTTAATGTTACAGCGGCATTAAAATCATTGTATAAACGTGTTAAAAATGAAGCATCAGATTCGTTGGTTTGGTCTATATGGGCGATGAAACTCACGCAAAAAGCTGTATTGATTAGTTGCTTGAGTATTTCGTGTTGTGTTCATGTAACCCCAGAATTGAATAAACTAGGGTTAAGTGCACTTAGTCTTGCGTTTTTTATTTCCAAGCAAAAAAGTAGCCTGCTGTTCTGAATCCGATATCTGACAAAACATGATTACTTACTTTTATTGATTAACTTGATTAATCCGCAATTAACTTCTTATACAACTTAATTACTTTACCGTTTGACTTTTCGATATAACCTTTAGGGTTGTGGTCATTAATCTGGATAAGAAATTAAAGCTGACTTATTAGCGACTTTTGGACTTAAATAGATTGTGTGGCTTATTGTTTATTCCTCTTTAATATTTAAGTCACCATATTGATAAAGGTGATTGAGCGGTCGTATTTGCCAGTGATTTGCTTTTTACGGATAGGAAGCTTGCCTTCACTAATGTATTTTTTTACTGTGCGAGGATTCATGCCTGATACACGGGCAAATTCATCAACAGTGACATAAAGCACTGAAATAGCTATTGATATTCTTGGCGTCATAGTGCATTATTCCCAATTAAGTGTTTATATGTGTTTTTATATGATTTATTCAATCTTAAGATTAAATTAAATTAATTTAATCTTAAGATGTTGTTAATGAATTTTTATTACTTGAGATTAAAATTATGCAAGTTAATTTTGATAGTGGCGGAGCCGCTGTAATAGATCGAATAATTAAAGCCTATGGATTTTGTGCAAAATTACAACTTTGTAATCACTTTGGTACAAAATCAGTAAATCTTTCTTTAAGATATAAAAGATATTTTTCCCCTTCTGATTGGGTTATTCGTTGTATGGCTGAAATAGGCGCCACACTAAAATGGTTAGCTAATGGTGAAAGTAAATTTTTACCAACCGAACAACAACCAAAAGAAACTCTCCTTTCTAATGATACGTTAGGTAAGTTGGAACGGCTGGCCACCCTGAAAGAAAAGGGTCCAATAACCGATCAAGAGCTTAACGAATTAAAGGCTAAATTGATTTAATAGGAAATGAATAATGTCTACAAAAAAACATAAGATCACGGTGAAAAAGGTTTTAATTTTTAGTTTAATAATTTTTGCTATCTATATCATTACTTTTCCTAAAGACGATTTGCCGTCTAATCCAACGATGGTTACTTTAGGCGCTATTTCTCTTTGTTCATTTTTTGTTTGTGGTTTGATTTTGTTAGGTCGAGCAATCTGTGGACAAAGCAACAAAAATGCACAGGTTGAGGCGAACAATAATTTAAATTCGGAAATTGAAAAATCTAGGGCTTGCTTTGATACTAAAAAGGCATCGGATCAAACTGCTTCATATAACTATTCACATTATTCTGATGATTCAGATGATAACGAATACAAACAACGAGAGCGAGATTTTGAAAATTTTAGAAATAGCCTAACCACAATTTGGAATTCTGGCGTATTTTCAATTTCATTTGGATATTCCAGCGGCAAAAGAGAATTGTTATTAGATAAAGTCCAAATAAACTCGTATGACGAAGTTTATTTCACTGGTTACTGCTTTGACAGTAACGATGAACGCACATTTAAAACAGAACGCTTTGAATCTTATATTGAATGTGCAGGAAAAGAATACAGCCCACGTCGCTTTCTAACCGAAGTCCTCGAATTAGATTTGGAGTATGTTAAGGGGTTGGGGGTTTAATTAAAAAAGAGCTTCATTAGAATGGTTGCTAACGGTAAAGGTGAATTGTTACCAAATGAAACAATTCTTTCTGATGATACGTTGGATAAGCTGGAACGGCTGAACTGCCTAAAAGAAAAGGATGCAATAACTGATCAAGAGTTTAACGAATTAAAGGCTAAGTTGATGTAAGAAAATTAAAAAATAGGAGAGAAACATATGAAGAAAGTATTTAAAATAGTTCTATCATTTGTAATCTGCTTGTTATTTTCTTCAATGAGTTATGCCAGTCCAAACAGTGTAGCGAGAGAGTTGGCTCGGATTGCTAAACAACAAATTCAAAAGCAATATGGGAAATTCCCAATAAAAATTAATGATAAAACATCTTTAGCAAATATCACTGCTGATGGGCAATATATTATTTATGATTATCTTTATAACGATAATAGTAAAAAGTACACACCAGAGATTCTTGCCTTATATGTGCAAATGATATTCGACAAAAGAACGTGTGAAAGTAATGATTTTGTATCATTATCCCAAAATAACGATCTTCAGTTTGTTTATCGCTATACATTAATGATAAAAAAACCATGTTCGTATCTTTTCGAATTGATGAGGTTTGTGATTAAAGAATAGTGTTAAATCAAAATAAGGATAAATAAAATATGGGAGAACAAATCAATATAGATTCTGTTGCACAATATATTGATGTAATAAAGTCTATTCCCTTGAAAGAAGGTTATCAACGGTTTTATCGAGGTGTTAGCAAGCTTGATTATGTTGATAAAGATTATCCTTCTATATTTAGAGATGAAAAACTAATAAAAAATGAACATGAAATGTTCTACGAATTGGTTAGTAAATGCCCTGATAATTTTGCCAATTGTCAAAATACATTTGAACATCTAGTGTTGATGCAACATTACGAATTTCCAACACGTCTTTTAGATGTAACCGAAAATCCACTTGTAGCGTTATATTTTGCCTGCACAGGAAATAAAGATAAGGCTGGTAGTGTTATTTTGTATGATTTTCCGAATAAGGGTATAAAAAATTATAATAGTGATACTATTACACTTTTAAGCAATCTTACTAAGACAAATAATAATTTCAGTGGTATGCATTTGTTTATTTATTGCACGACCATAAGATTAAAAAATGTTATTAGTAAAAATTTATATCCGACTATCTATAATATAAAATTGATGCAACAAGATAATAATGATCTAGCTAATTTCAATTTTATTAAAGAACATATATATAACTCTTTGATAAATTACCAAAAGGATTATTTAAATCTTTGCGACTATGTCAAGTCGAAATGTGATGATTTATCCCAAAATGTGTCTCTTGAAAAACTAGTAGTAAGTATCTATACGAAATTAGATGAAATAATTTCATGTGAAAGCCTTTCAGAGGAAAGAGTTTGTGAAACAATTGTAGATGAATTACTGTTATTATTTAATATGCTATATCAACAAATTGATTCTTTAATTGAGGGATTATTATTTTTTATTGATGAGGGGTTGGTTAATAAGTATTTTCAATTCATAAGAGCAGACAAGTATTACTTTGACTGTGACAAAATTATTTGTTCAGATTTATTTACCCCGTTTTGTGTAAAGCCTAAGCAAAATAATCCTCGTATTATTAATCAAAAAGGGGCTTTTATTATATTTGGTTTCGATCATGAAACATTAAAAAAAATGTCCCCACCTAAAGAGCATTTTTCTTTCAGGCCCAAAGATAAGAATGATAATGAAGTAAAAATAGTAATCAGTGGTGACAAAGCAACTATGTTAAAGGATTTAGAAACGTTAGCAATTAATGATGCCACAATGTTTCCTGAAATTGATAATATTTCTGGATATATTAAAAATAAATACTTAAATAAATAAAATGACAGTTCGCAAACAAAAATTAGGTAAGTGGTTATTTGAAAAATACCTTGATGGTGGTCGTAGGGTTCGTAAAACTTTCGCCACCAAAGGCGAGGTGGTGGCTTACGAAAATTATTTAGAAGAGCAAACCAACCAAAAGCCTTGGTTGGGTGAAAAGATTGATAAACGCCATTTATCGGATTTAATTAACAGTTGGTATTCATTACATGGGCAAACGCTTAAAGACGGGCAAACACGCCTCAAGGCGATGTTATTTGCTTGTGAATGCATTAATGATCCATTAGCTACTCATTTTACAGCTAAGCAGTTTACTAATTATCGTCAAAAACGTATTGATGGTGAAATATTTCGTACTGACAGAATAAAAAACGTTGCTCCACGTACAATGAATCTTGAATTAACTTATTTTAAAGCCATGTTTAATGAGTTAATTCGGCTAGGGGAGTGGCAACATAGCAATCCGCTTGAAAGAATACGCCCATTTAAAACCGATGAGCAAGAAATGGCTTATCTTACTAAAGAGCAAATTCACGAACTCCTATTATCTTGTGAGCAAAGTACTTCCACTGATTTAACCATTATTATTAAAATTTGCCTAGCAACAGGAGCAAGATGGAGCGAAGCCGAAAGCCTAAAGGGCGCTCAAGTAAAAGATGGTAAAATCACCTACATTAACACCAAAGGCAAACGTAATCGAACCATTCCAATTAGTGACAAACTCTTTAACGAAATTCCCAAAAAGCATGGTAGTTTATTTATCCCCTGTTATTCAGCGTTCCGCTCGGCAATCGATCGTGCAGGAATAGAATTACCAGATCGACAGCTAACCCACGTATTACGCTATACTTTTGCCAGCCATTTTATGATGAATGGTGGCAATATTTTAGTTTTACAAAAAATACTCGACCACACCGATATCAAAATGACCATGCATTACGCACACTTTGCACCTGATCACTTTGAAGATGCGGTAAGGTTGAATCCGTTGAATATAATTGAATAGGTAATTTTATGAAAATATTGTTCTGTAATATTGGTTGGATGAAGAATTATCAAGGACAAACAGATGACGATCTTTTAATTGGAGGCGGTTCTTTCGTTAATGAGCATGGGTATGGTGGGGAAGTAACAAATTTCTATTCAATGAATGGGCATTGTTATGGATATGTTCGAGTAGACAAAAAAACTAATAATCTAAACTTAGAAAGAATTGAAAAAGTAAACAGAGTAGATAAAGATTTTATAGATGATGTCTGTGTTGTATGGGTTGCCAGAGATCCTATAGAAAAAAAAGGGAATGTTATTATTGGATGGTATAACAATGCTAAGGTATACCGTTATAAACAAAAATCTTCTTTTTTAGAAAGTGATAGTGGTTATTGGTTTGAATCTGATGAAGATAATTGCGTTTTACTTCCATTTGAAGAAAGAGATATTATCTGCCCAAGATTTAAAAAAGGCTTTATGGGTAGAACCCAATATTGGTATGCCGATAGTGACGAGAGTATTGACTTTATAAAATCAATTAAAAAATTCATTAGCAACTATACAGAATTTATTGCGTCAACAAAATCAAAAAAAGGAATTTTTAACGCTAATCCAGAGTTAAAAAAGAAGACAGAAAAAAAAGCTGAAAAACGAGTAATACAATATTATAAAACAAATGGATATACAGTTGATAATGTAGCTAAAGAAAATAAAGGCTGGGATCTGGAAGCCAAGAAAAATAACACTACAATTTGTATTGAAGTTAAAGGATTATTTGGTGATGGAAAACGAATTATACTAACACCCAATGAATATAAACATTTTATGGAAAAAGATAGTAACTACAAATTATGTATTGTTAATAATGTTATGTCAGATAAATATTACAATCTGTATATTTGCTATTTTTGTACTAAAAATAAAAAATGGGTTGTTATCCATCATAAAAATAACACGATAGATTTAAAACCTAAAATTGAAGAAAAAATATCTGCTATTGTTACATTAGAATAATGGTAGTGAATTGGTGGTTGAGAGTGATTTTATATAGTCTAATTTGCCTATATATGCATTCTCAACCTATTGATTAAATTGTAACTTATTGTTTTTAAACGTTACATTAAAGAATTCATAATCGATTGGTCACTGGTTCAAGTCCAGTAAGGTCACCATCAAATGATTTATCACTTTTCACAATTTTTCATTTTAGTAAATAAAATCATGAAATTAGTTAAAAATCGTTTATTGTTTATATTTATTCAAGTTAATTTTACTGTCTTTTTTTCATGATTAAATCCTCTTTTTCTGTACTATTTTAGGGGGGATAGTTACAGGTGGATGATTTATTAAACTAATAGTGATAAAAATTATTTAGGAAAGGCATCGATTTTATTGAAGTTTTCTGTTTGACCATTTTTATTAAAATTAATTAGTTATATGGTTAAGATCCCATCAATGCCTCAAACTTAAGTGGTATGGCATAACGGCGTTTAGATTTATTAACAAATAAGCCTAGCTGAAAATTTGGAAAATTGGTTTAACTTAATTAACTACCCCTCACCCCACAACAAGCCAGCTACCTACTCACTTGGCAACGTAGTGTATACCCGATTAATGTGGATTTGGGCTTTATTGAGAGCTTAAAGGAGCAGTTTTTTTAGGTGTTTTATTGGTTAGATGTCCAATATAAAAATTCAATAAAATCAATGTTTTTCTACGTTTTTCTATTTGACAACCTAGCTAGTGCTGGATTATGAATACAATTAAAAGTCTGCCATTATGTTGCCTTTATTTGAGTAAATTTGGCATATTCAAGGCGTTATTTTTGCATAACCTGTTAATTAATTGTTGAATTTGTAATCATTGTTGTGCATTATTCTTTAGATAAATACACTATGTTAATACGAAAAAGGAGTGCTAATTGAGATTAGTAACCAAACAGAGGCTCCAAAAAGTGCTCAACATTGGTACATTGCTTATTGCCTTTGCTATTTGTTATTTATTTATTTATGATTATTCCTATATTGGCGACTATTAAGTTTGATTCTTCTTCAAATATTTACTTGCCTATTATTTTTCTGTTTTTAGGTTTAACCCTATTGATCGAAGTTGTTTTATTTGTTTTGATGTTGATAAAACTGTTTACTGAGCCAAATACCTGCCAATTTACCTCGTTTTTAGGGCTGTTTTTAGGCGAACTGTTTTGTATTTTTTGGGGTGGAGCTGTTTTCTTTAGTGCTGTGGTTTACCGTATTGGTTTAAATGAATTTTTTGTTTTTTTATGTGCATTTTTATTTCCAGTTTTAAGTGGCTTGGCATATGGCATATTGTTTATTATTAAGGCATTAAGATGGTTGATTTGCTTTGTGTTAAAACAAAATAGTAACGCTATTTTAAGCAAGCCCCATGATCCCAATTTTTCAAAACGATAGCAATATCAAAAGGATTAGTTTATTTAAAAAAAACAAAATAAAAACTTCAATAAAATAAATGCACTTTCAAAAAGTTTTTTTGTGTAATAAAAATAAATATTTTATTGATTTTTTTGTTGAAAAATTGTACTTGCTTTTTTCTTAAATCAGCGCTTATATATACATTGATAAGTAATTGGACTTATCGACAATTTTATTAGGAGGAAACTTATCATGGTACAAAAATTTGCTCCATATGGTAGTGATGTTTCGGCTGGTACTTATAAGTGTGCCGATTGTGGCTATATGTATTCAAACCAAAGCAAAAAATCGTTACCTCCTTGCCCTGATCATAATAAAAAACCGCATAGCAAAAATGGGTGGTATATTATGTCTGGGCAGGGTGATTCAGTTAAAGATCCTCATCCAAATAAAAAGTGATTTTAGTCAGTTAATACGATTAAAGGCAGCCATTGGGTTGCCTTTTTTTGATTGTGTCGATTTTAGATAATTACCGTTTTGATAAATATTTTATTCTGCTTTATTTTTATAATAAAATTAATATTTTATTATTTTTCTCTGATTTTTTGTGTAAAATAACAACCTAATTAGGCTTATCGAAACCAATAATGCCGTTAAAATAATATAACTGGATTAAGATTCAATATAAGGAATACTGAAGTGAAAAAACGAATAAAATTGGCTGTGCTAGTTTCTGCTTTTTTTATGATTTCGAGCGCGTATAGTGCCGAATTGCCTCCGTCAGCAAATATAACTAAAGCCTTTGCGGATAGTGCTAAAAGATCGATATTAGGCGAAGGTGGAACATTTCCGGTTAAAGTCGAAGCGGGTTACGAAGTCACTAATATTTTTTATAACCTTAATAGCGTCGTTTTTGAATACAATATGCCAACCGATAGCCAAAGTGCATCAATGGAAGATATCACTGAAGGCATTAGGCTTGGTCTGAATGCGCAATTTTGTGACAAGCAAGACGTGATTGATGTGTTACGTGCTTATGATATTCGCTTCTTATTCCGCTTGCAATTCAACGATAATCGTAATGTGCCTGCAACACTATCAATTGATGAAATTTGTCAAAAACAATAAGCAGATTATTGATTGCAGCCGCATTAATGCGATGTTTGCTCTCTTAAAGTCGGTTGTAAAATTATCGGTAATTTTGCAACCTGAGTATAATAAAAAACTTTAAATTAGTATTTTTATTTGTTCTCCACGGTAAAGTTAAGTATTGTTTTTTAGTGTCAAACTTATTTTATTTTTAAAAGATTAATGGGTTACGCAATTCATTATAATTTTCCATTGTTATTGGAATAGATTAAAAAATTAACGATTAAATAATGTTGTAATTAATTTAAAGAATAAAAACGAGAAAGTTCAATCTGTTAAAACAAGAAAATAACTTAAGTACATTTAAATTCATTCTATTTTCAATAGTTACTTTTGGTATTTATGATTTAGTATGAATTTATAAATGTAATAAGTTAATCAATAAAACTCTTGGTGTGAAAGTAACAAGTGATGCTTACATCATTATGCTAATTATTTTTAGCGTTATTTTACTTTTTGCTGATGGTATATCTCTGTTATATCAAAATAAATTTATTGAAATAATAATGCACCTAATTTTTGTCATTAGCCTTTTTATGTTTATTCACTGGGCAAATTGCGCAAGATGTGTATTAATTTACTATTGTTTAGGTGAAGATAATATTAAACCGAAAACAAAAGTATTATACGCGATTATTTTTGGTATTTTTTATATAAACTATCTGATCAATGTTTTAGGTAGCATAAAGCCCAGATATCGAGCAGATAGTTTAGTTGATTAGTATAATAGATAATTTTTGGATTTTTTTATCCAGATGACTAAAAATAAGGTTCTACCTAAACTAAATAAAATATAAGAAAGCCATAACCCGTTATTACCCCAGATTGGTACGCAAATATATTGCGATACTAACCATAATATTAAAGAAAGTATCATTGAATCACGGATAGACGAAGTATAGCTAATGCCCGAAAAGACGCCGTAATAGATCAAACCACCTGCTACCACGATAGGGAAGATGATTAACCAAGGTTGATATTGCAAGCAAATGTCAATAATGTCAATTTGATTGGTGAGTAATTTGATAATAGTAGTATCAAGGGTCAACCAAATTGCAACTAATAGGATTGGACAAATAATACAGGCAAGTTTTGACCAGCGTAACGTTTGACTGTATAAAGTAATGTCTTTAGTGCCTTTTGCTTTGCCACTAAATACGCTTGATGCGTTGGCAAAGCCGTCAAATAGATAAGCCATTAAGTAATGAATTTGGAATAAGACAGCGTTAGCGGCTAATATTTCGGTACTAAAACTAGAGCCAATCGAGATAAAGTGATTGGTGACAATTAACAAACAAATAGTTCGAATCATTAAATTGCTATTCACTAAAATCACGCCTTTTAATGATTGCCAAGATAATATTGTGGCGAGGTCGGTTTTTTGCTTGGCTTTAGGTAAATAACGATAAATAAACCAAATGCCTAATAATGTGCAGATTATTTGCGCGCTTAAGGTTGCAAAGGCGACACCTGATACATCAAATTGAAATCCCCATACCAAAATCATTGCCATAACAATATTTAGTAGATTGATTAATACCTGCAAAAATAATACGGCTTTTATTTTCGCCATGCCCATTAGCCATCCCACTAAAACGTAATTGATTAACACAAACGGCGCACCCCAAATCAGGATAGTAAAATAGGTGTGTGCGTGATGTTTTACGTCTTGATTTGGTTTAATAATCTGCATTGCGGTATTGAAGATTACGCTTTGACAAATGATAAAAATGATACCTAATAAAATTGCAATAAAAAGAGGACGGATGAGTGAGGCTCTTAATAAAATGGGATCATCTAATGCTTGTGCTGCAAAACCGGTTGTACTCACACGTAAAAAGCCAAATAACCAATATAGGGTATTAAAAATAACCGTACCAACAGCAATCCCTGCAATAAATGCTGGATTGGGTAAATGACCCACTAGGGCAGTATCTACAACACCGAGTAAGGGCGTTGTAATGGTTGAAATAATAAAGGGAATGACCAGAGCAAGATAATCTTTAAAATTATACTGCTTATTTAATGTTGATGGTGCTGTCATAATTTAAAAACCTAAAATAGAGTCAAGAAGTTGTTTGGAATAAGCATGGTTGACTTGATTTAATTGGTCAATGTTATCCACCTGTTCAACAATGTTGCCTTGATAAAAAAAGATAATACGATCGCATAAATAAGTGATTGTGGTTAAATCATGAGTAATAAAAATCGTGGTTAAGTTGAACTGTTTTTGTAAATCAGCGAGCAAAGATAATATTTGCGTTTGTACTGATATGTCTAAAGAACTGACTGCCTCGTCAAATAAAATAAATTTAGGTGAGCAAGCAATAGCTCGTGCAATGCAGATCCTTTGTAATTGCCCACCGCTCATTTCATGAGGAAAGCGGTTATAAAAGGTGTGATCTAAGCCAACTTGTTCTAAAAGTTCATCAATGCGTTTTTTACGTGCGTTTGATGATATTTTTTCGTAAATATCAATGGGTTCGGCAATAATTTCAGATGCAGTAAAATAGGGATTAACCGAAGCATTATAATCTTGAAATACCGCACTAATGTCTCGCCGCATCGCCGATTTGCGCCAAGCACGTTGTGCGGTATCATATCCATTAAAGTAGATTTTACCACTGTCAGGTTTTTCAAGTCCTAAAATCAGTTTGCCTAACGTGCTTTTACCACTGCCACTTTCACCAATAATGCCTAAGCATTCCCCTTGATATAATGAGAAAGAGACATCTTTAATAATTGGCGTTTTTTTTCGGCTGAACAAGCCTTGATTGGGTTGTAAAAAGGCTTTCTTTACATTTTCAACTTGCAATAACGGTGGCATTTAAATTGTCTCCGATGTTGATGTAAGGGTATTTGGCTGAATAACGGCATTAAATTTGGTTAATAGCTGCTTTCGTGCATTTATTAAATATTGTGTATAGTCATTTTCAGAATGATAAAAGATATGCTCACAGCTACCTTGTTCGACAATTTTGCCTTGGTTCATCACAATAATATGATCTGCTATATGATGAATAACACCCAAATCATGCGAGATAAAGATCATGGCTGTTTTAGATTGTTGTTTAATTTTTTCAAACATTTTTAAAATATGAAACTGGCTAATTGAATCTAAAGCTGTTGTGGGCTCATCAGCAATAATTAGTTCAGGTTCAAGCATTAAAGCAATACCAATCATGATTCGTTGCAACATTCCACCACTGAGTTGATGAGGATATTTATTATAAACTTGTTTAGGATCATTAAGCCCAATATCTGCCATCATGTTAAGGGCTTTTGTTATGGCTTCACTTTTGCTGATTGATTGGTGAGCAAGTAATGTTTCGACCACTTGTTTACCAATACGATAAAGGGGATCAAAAGCACTCATAGGGTGTTGTAAAATGACCGAAATCACATTGCCACGAATGAATCGTAGTGTTTCTCTAGTCTGCTTTAATAAATCACTATTTTCTGGTAACTGAATGTTGGCGTTTTGCGGTGAAAAAAGAATTTTACCTTGAACAGAAAAATAGGGCTCTAATAAGCCAATAATGGCTTTGCATGTTAAACTTTTACCACTACCGCTTTCGCCAACAATGCCGAGGCATTGTCGATGTTTAAGGTAAAATGAAATGTCATTGAGCAATTTTTGATTACTATCAAGTGTTACGGTTAGATTCTTAACCTCAAGCAATTTGTCACTCATGCAGTTTTTTCCTTTGGATCAAGAATATCTCGCAAGCAGTCCCCGAGCATATTAAAGGCAGCAACAACAATTAGAATAGCAATGCCAGGAAAGACCATTTGCATAGGGTGCTGAACCATTACGTTTTTCGCTTCACTTAACATCAGCCCCCATTCAGCCGTTGGCGCTTGTACACCTAATCCAATAAAAGAGAGTGCTGAGATGTTTAAAATAACCCAACCGGTGTCGAGGGTTGCAAGCACAATGAGTTCAGAGATGATATTTGGTAATAAATGACGGCGAATAATAAAACAATGGGGCGCGCCAATTGCTCGCGAAAAAAGAATATAGTTTTTACGACTATATTTAATTACACAGCTGCGGATCATTCGGCTATACCAAGCCCACTTTACAACAATATTGGCGATAATGACATTTTCGATTCCAACGCCAAGTACCCCAACAATGGCAAGTATCATCACTTGGCTCGGGAAGGAGAGCATAATATCACACGCTCTCATAATCATTTCATCAAGCTTACCTCTTTTATAGCCCGAAATTAAGCCAATTATTGAACCAATGATAATGGTAATTGTCATGGTTAATAACGATAAAAAGAGCGTTGTACGAATACCATAAAGTAATCGCGAAAAGATATCTCGACCTAAATGATCACATCCAAGCCAATGTTCGGTAGAAATGCTGGCATATTTGCGCACTATTCGAACTTTATTGGGGTCAAATGGTGCAATATAGGGGGCAAAAATACCTAAAATTATAATAGTGGCAATGATGATTAAACAACATAGCCCAATTTTATTTTTAACAAGTTGTTTAAGTAAATTCATGAAATGTTACCACTATCTCTTAATCGTGGATCGAATAATTGGTGTAAAACATCGACAATAAAATTACAAACCACAAATAAAATAGCCATCATTAAGATATAAGCCTGAATAACTGGGTAATCTCGGTTCATAATTGCTGAAATACATAAGCGTCCAAGCCCTGGCCATGAAAAAATATATTCAACCACAAATGAGCCAGCGATGAGTTGTGGAATAGTCATACCCAGCGCAGTGATTGTGGTATGCAATGAATTAACTAATACATGTTTTAAAATGATGACTCGTTCTTTTAGTCCGCGACTGCGGGCATAAAAAATAAAATAGTTATGCATATTTTCGATCATATTATTTCGAATAAAACGAACATAAGTAGAAATATACACAAATGATAACGTCAAGGTGGGTAAAATTAAATTTTGCCAAGAACCATAACCACCAGTTGGTAATAGGTCAAGATAGTTAGCAAATAGCCAAATCAATAATAGACCAAGCCAATAACTTGGCATGGCAGTACCTAAAAATATGATTATACGCAAAATATGATCAAATATTGAGTTGGAAAAAATGGCGCATAATACACCCAGTACTAGACTAATAATCAAGGTAAAAATAAAAGATAAAGTGGCTAAAATAAGCGTGGGTTTTAAACAGCGGATCATCTCGTCCCAGACTAATCTGTCGCGCTCGATAAATGAACGTCCAAAATCAAGATGAAAGACATTATATAGCCAATTAAAATAGCGTTGCCAAAACGGTTGGTTTAGACCAAGTTCTTGACTCATACTTTCAATTGCTTCAGGGGTTGGCATTATTTCGTTTAAGCGTAATGCCACTTCTGCTGGATCTGAGGGGGCTAAGTTAATTAGCAAAAATGCGATAAATGAGATACCGATAACAATCGGTATCATCATTATTAAACGTCTTATTATATAATTTAACATTTTTATTAAGTAATAAAATAAGTCAATTAATAGTGCATTTTGTCAAATGGAATATCAAATTGCGAAGGTGCAAATTCGATGCCTTTTAATGATTTGATGGCAATAGCACGGTTACGTTCATAAGTTAAAGGAATATAGACCGCCTCGTTATGCAGTGTTTCAAGTACATAGCGATAAAGTTCTTGTCGTTCTTTTTCATCAGTTGAGATCAGGGCTTTACTAATATTGGCATCAATTTGAGACTTTTCTTGTAAACCTTGCTGAGCGATATAGTCGCCATATACAGGCAGTTTCATACCGGCTAAGAAAGATTGAGGATCATATGGCATACCCCATGAAATATCAAAAACCATATCAAAGTCGCCAGCTTTTTGACGATCACGATAGCCTTGTTCTTCTTCACCATGGATATTGAGTTTTAATCCTACTTGCTCAAATTCATCTTGCATGTATTGCGCAATAGTTTTTTGCGAGGCTGTGTTGCTATCATAATAAAGCGTAATTTCGAAAGGTTTTCCATCTTTTTGGCGGTAATGTTGACCATTAACCTTAACCCAACCCGCTTTATCCAGCAGTTGTTCTGCTAATTTTGTATCATATTGGTAGGGTTTTAAACCGATATTAGCATAAGGAATATTGGTTGCCATTAACGTATCTGCTGGCGCTTCACTGCTATTAAAGATCCCTTCAGAAATATCTTTTTTACTGATGATATGTTCAATTGCTCGTCGTACATTGACATCGTTAAGCTGGGGTCTTGTGGTATTCATTAAGACCATTCGGCTAGAAACAGGCTTTGACATTAATGTTTGAAATTTATCCATTTTAGCAAATCGTTCATACGAATCAGCATCAACCATGTTTTTGCCATAAATAAGATCAATTTCACCTTTTTCAAGCGCCATTAAACGGCTTTGATTATCAGCAATGACCTTCATTTTTACTGTTTTTATTTGCGGCTTTTTTCCCCAGTAGTTAGGGTTTGCATTAAAAATAGCATACTGATCTTTTTTATGATCGCCTAAAACATAAGGGCCGGTACCAATAAAAGATTTAACACCATTTTTGGTTTCGCCATCAATCATCGCGTTAGGCGAAATAAAACGCATTGGTCTGGTGACGGCAATTTCAATTAAAAAAGGGTAATAAGGTTCAGATAGATTGACTTGTAAAGTATAATCATCTACCGCCTTAACTTCAGTAATTAAACGTACCATTTCAAGCCATGTATGGCGGACTTTATTGGCAAGGACTGCATCCCAGTTTAATTTGGCACTGTGGGCATCGAATTTAGCGCCATCACTAAAGGTCACATCTTTTCTGAGTTTAAAAGTATAGGTTTTTCCTTGGTTAGTGATAGTCCAGCTTTCTGCAAGCCAAGGGGAAAACGTGCCATCTTCATTATAATGAACAAGTGATTCATACAACATATTTTGAGCCCACATTTCGCCACCATAAAGATGAGGGTTCAAATCACGAATATCGCGGAAGTTTGCAAAGGTGATATCATCTTTAGCAAAACAGTTAAGGCTAAAAAGTGATAAAAGTGCGACCATTAACACATTTTTAATTTGGTTAAAGTTTAAATGCATATGCAATCCAGTAAACTATTGTTGTTAGGGAGCAGAATATTAGCATAATCGCAAATGATAATAAATATCATTTATCTATTTTAATAAAAAAACATATTAAAAATCATTATGATTAAAAATATAAATTGGTGAGTTATTGTCAAGTTGTGTTATATATAACCCTAATTTTATTTTATAATAATAAACAAACAGTAGATTTTATTGTGGAAAATAGGAAGTAACAAAATAAACAGAAAATATTATGGAATTGCTTTATAATATAAGCGGACAATCCACTTTTCATTTATTTAGGAATCATTTCATGTCATTTGACTCTCTTGGCTTAGATGCTAAGATTTTAAAAGCAATTCAAGAACAAAACTACACAGACCCAACTCCCATCCAACAGCAAGCTATTCCAGTCATTTTATCCGGTAAAAATCTTATGGCAAGTGCGCAAACCGGTACAGGTAAAACCGCAGGTTTTGGTTTACCCATTTTGCAAAAATGGGTCGAACAGCAAGCGCAAGCAATCAATAAACCTGAGGCGAAAAAAGGCAAACGTCCTTTATATGCATTGATTTTAGCGCCGACTCGTGAGCTTGCTGCACAAATTGGCGAAAATATTCGTGAGTATAGCCGTTATTTACCCATTCGGTCTTTGGTGGTATTTGGCGGAGTAAGTATTAATCCGCAAATGATGAAACTACGTGGCGGTGTGGATGTGTTAATTGCAACACCAGGGCGATTATTGGATTTAGTGCAACAAAATGCCGTGGATCTTTCAACGATTAAAATGCTAGTGTTGGATGAAGCTGATCGCATGTTAGATATGGGCTTTATTCATGATATTCGCCGTGTGATTGCTAAATTACCTAAAAAACGCCAAAATTTGATGTTTTCGGCAACTTTTTCTGATGAAATAAAAGTATTAGCGCAATCGATTTTGCATGCCCCAGAATTGGTTGCTGTTGCGAAAACAAATAGCGCTTCAGAGCAGATCACCCAATATGTGCATCGAGTTGATAAACGTCGTAAACGTGAATTGTTGTCTTATTTAATTGGTAAAAATCAATGGCAACAGGTGTTGGTTTTTACTCGCACGAAATATGGTGCTAATCACTTAGCTGAACAGTTGACTAAAGATGGTATAAAAGCGTCTGCCATTCATGGCAATAAGAGCCAAGGCGCACGCACTAAAGCTTTGGCAGATTTTAAAAGTGGACAAATTAGAGCATTAGTCGCAACCGATATTGCTGCTCGCGGTCTTGATATTGAGTTACTGCCTTATGTGGTTAATTATGAACTTCCACAAGTGGCAGAAGATTATGTGCATCGCATTGGACGAACAGGACGTGCTCAAAATGAAGGGCAGGCTATTTCGCTGGTATGCATTGATGAACTTCCTCAATTAAAAGCGATTGAAAAGTTAATTAAAAAAACGATTCCAGAATTAACAACTCAAGGTTTTGAAGTTGATCCTAAGATTAAAGCTGAACCGATAAAAAAATCATCACAAAGGCGAGCACCACCAAAAAGAGGAAGTGCAAGCGCAAACCGATCGTCGCAGTTCAATCAAAATGGTGTGAAATCATCAAGCCGACATAATCACACTAAAAATAAACAAATTAATTAATATTTAATAATGTAGAAGGAAACTATTATGGTAAATCGCAGCAGACGTTTACGAAAAAAATTACACATTGAAGAGTTTAAAGAGTTAGGCTTTACGGTTAGTTGGTCTTTTGACGAAGGTACAAGCGAAGAGACTTTAGATAATATCGTTGATCAGTTTATTCTTGAAGCTATTCAACCCAATGGTTTAGCTTATGAGGGAAGCGGTTATTTAAATTGGAAAGGGATTATTTGCACCCAAAAATTAGGGAATTGTACTGAAGAACATCGTGACATTGTCACAAAATGGCTGGAAACTCACGGTTTGAAAAATGTAAAAACCAGCCAACTTATTGATATTTGGTGGGATGAATTAGAGTTCTAATTCATTGGTCATCTTTAAATAGAAAATAGTCACAGGTGTGGCTATTTTTATGACTAAATTACTATTGTAATAATGGGTAATTTGCTTTTTATTATTTATAACTCATTGTACTTATGTTTTCTTAAAATGATCAAACAACGCTGATATAAGTTGGTATAAATCAGTTAGCCTAATTCTATTATCTAAACAATGACTGTCTACTATTTCGGTAAGGGGGCTTGCATAATGGGCGAAGACACTATTTTTAAACTTGATAAAAAATATACGCCTTTTTTATTCAAAGCGATAGAAGCAGCAAAGAAAAGCGAATTTGTGACCAAATATAAATACGATATCAATCATTTTTATATATCTTTTAATAATTATATAAGCATAAATAATGGATTTAGCTGTTATACAATAAGCTTTTATTCGAAAGAGATAACGCAAGATAATTGGATGAACATTGGGGCTGGTGGAATAGTTATAGATGATATAAATGTTGATATAGACATTGATTCTGGCGAAGTTATTTCCATTTATACAAGTCGTTAACAGGAATTAAGGCGTTGTAAAATTTATTGGCAACCAGAATAATAGCCACATTGGTATTTGTGGCCATTTTTATTAATGAATGATTATTCAATTCCTTGACTACGTAAGTAATCTTCATAATTACCCGTATAATCAATTACTTTTTCTGGGGTGATTTCAACAATGCGTGTTGCCAATGAACTAACAAATTCACGGTCGTGCGAAACAAAAAATAGTGTGCCCTGATAAAGCTCTAATGCCATATTGAGTGATTCGATAGATTCCATATCTAAATGGTTAGTTGGTTCGTCCATAACAATAATATTAGGACGTTGCATCATCAATTTACCAAATAACATGCGTCCTTTTTCACCACCAGATAAGACCTTAACTTGTTTTTTAATATCGTCTTGTGAAAATAATAATCGACCTAGAATGCTACGCACGGCTTGTTCATCGTCGTTTGGTTGTTTCCATTGGCTCATCCAGTCAAATACCGTTAAATCGCCTTCAAATTCGTACTCATGATCCTGCGCATAATAACCAATATTTGCGTTTTCAGACCATTTTATATCGCCTTGCTCAGGAGTCAGTTCGCCCATTAGCGTTTTTAATAATGTGGTTTTACCAATACCATTAGTCCCTAAAATAGCAACTTTTTCGCCCACTTCAACCATGAGCTTAAGATTTTTAAAAAGAGGGCCATTGTCAAATCCTTTGGTAAGGTCTTCAACAACAAGCGCATTACGAAATAGCTTTTTATCTTGCTCAAAACGAATAAATGGATTTTGTCGACTAGAAGCTTTGACTTCTTCAAGTTTGATTTTTTCAATTTGCCTTGCGCGTGATGTTGCTTGTTTTGATTTTGATGCATTGGCACTAAAGCGACTAACAAAGGATTGCAGTTCACTAATTTGTGCTTTCTTTTTGGCATTGTCGGCTAACAAACGCTCTCTCGCTTGCGTTGATGCGGTCATGTAATCGTCGTAGTTACCTGGATAGATGCGCAATTCACCATAATCTAAATCTGCCATATGGGTACAGACCATATTTAAAAAATGGCGGTCATGCGAAATAATGATCATAGTACTTTCGCGTTGATTTAAGGTATCTTCAAGCCAGCGGATCGTATCAATATCTAAGTTATTGGTTGGTTCATCGAGTAATAAGATATCTGGATTTGAAAATAGAGCTTGGGCTAATAATACCCGCAACTTCCAACCTGGTGCGATTTCGCTCATTAATCCGTAATGTTGCTCAATTGGAATACCAACACCTAATAATAATTCGCCAGCCCGAGATTCGGCACTGTAACCATCCATTTCAGCATATTGGGTTTCTAAATCAGCAACTTTAAAGCCATCTTCTTCACTCATTTCAGGGAGTGAATAGATGCGATCCCGTTCTTGCTTGATCTCCCATAATTCGGTATGTCCCATAATTACGGTATCAAGGACGGTAAATTCTTCAAAAGCAAACTGATCTTGGCGTAATTTACCGAGTCTTTCATGTGGATCTAAAGCCACATTACCTGATGTAGGCACGAGATCGCCACCAATAATTTTCATAAAGGTGGATTTACCACTGCCATTAGCGCCGATTAGACCATAACGATTACCGTTGCCAAATTTAACCGAAATGTTTTCAAATAATGGCTTACTGCCAAATTGCATTGTGATGTTATTTGTACTTAACACGAAAATTGACTCTCTTTAAAATGCGTTTTGCTCAAAAGCAATAATTAGCCTTTGCATGACGTCGCGAAAATATAAATTGGCGCACATTATGCCATAATTAATCATTTTTGAGGATCTTTGTTTTAGATAACGGCATTTAGGGAGGGTATATTTAATTTAATTCTTAATATAGTGTAAAGTATAAAAGAATTTCGTGATGCTTACATTTCATGATTAAAATAATTTCCTAAAATTTACAAGACGTTAGTCGTTTCTCAAATTACTGTCAAAAACGTGAAACATTCCTAAAATATATTTTACCTTTGATTGCAGGTTTATTGGGGAAAAATATAATCACTTGATATACCGTATAGCCCATTGATTGTTATTAAAATTTTTAAATAAAATCAATGCGCTACATGAATAATTTTTATTGTAACATGCACTAATCTTTTACAACATCTGAAGACTATTGATTTGTTGTTGAAAAGTATCGACAATGCAATCTTGACAAAATTTAAATTTTATACTCAATCACTTTTTATACTTAAACACATAGTTACCTGAAACTTTTTGACAAAATTCTTAGGATTTTCATCACAGACAAAAAGCGCCCTAGTGAATCAATAATTATCTTTTTACACACCTTAACAAATACCCTACTTTCAAATTTTCAAAACCCGTTTAATCTATTTATACTTTATATTGAATATATAAAATTAAAACAAATATATATCATGAAAAAGGAATCGGAAACATGTTAAAATGTTGTTTAATAGCTAGCCATCATTTGGGTTTATTTTTCGGATTGAAAATGAGACGTAATTTATTGGTGGTGAGCATTATTAATTCGCTAATATCTTTTCATTTAGTATTAAATTCGAATTTAAATTTACTTATAAAACCTGCAAGGTTTTTATTATCTTATTTTCCTATCACACTATTATTTATTGTTATAAGCCTATTTTTAGCTGCCAATATCAACATAGCAAATGCCTTAAGTGCGACAACCAGTAATGTAATCAATGGTAGTGCACCATATCTAACCTTTGATGGTGGAGTTACTAGGGCAGAAAACACCGAAGCATTACTTGCAATAACCTTAGCAGATGAAATGGAGATAAAAGCAAATGAAGATTTATCAAGTCTTATAAAACCGATAGAGCTACCGCAAAGTATAAAAAAGTTTAGTGATATAAAAACAGTGGTGCCACTACCAACATCAGGAAATAGCTATTACCCAAGTATTGATTTAAATAGTTTAATTGGTACTTCATACAATTATTGGGGCGATGATGATGGCGATGGTGATATAAGTGCTACAGGAAGTATAACTGTAAAGTGGCAAGATAATATGGGTAACGATATAACAGCAAACGTAAAAGCAAATCCAACCAAATTATTAAGTACGTCATGTGCTGCAAATTATCAATTAACGATAAAAGCAACCTCCGGCGAATTATTAACACGGTATGGTTCACCTAATAAAAGTACTTTTAATGCAATAGAGCACACTTATTATATTAAACCGCATAGAAATAATATGACCCCTTGTTCAGTATTATATGCACAGCCAAATTTGGCTCATGATAACACTGTGAAATAGCGGCACAAATAGACACAATCAACGAAGTGCAATTACACGAATTTAAAAATGCGATTATTAGTGCAAACCATCTATTTTTAGCGGGAACAGGGCGTTCGGGATTAATGATAAGTGCGTTTGCCAATCGGTTAATGCATTTAGGTTTAAAGGTCAGCTTAATTACCGAAATTAGTAAACCCAAAGCCGATAAAGGTGATTTGCTGATTTTAGGCTCTAATTCAGGCGAAACCAAAAGCTTAATTGCCTATGCACAGCAGGCAAAAGACTTAGGTGTCAAAATCATATTATTCACAACAACCGGTACCTCGACCTTGGCAAAATTAGCCGATAATATGGTTATTATTCCTATAAAACTTGATAAGTTAAACCAACCAATGGGTAGCACATTTGAACAACTCTCATTACTGACTTACGACAGTCTTATTTATAGTTTGATGGAAAGCTTACAACAGACTCCAGAGGTAATGAAGTGTCGACATGCGAATATTGAGTGATTTTATGAAATAAAAAGACATGAAAATCAATGTGCTATCTAATTTTTTTATTTTTTACATGGTTTGAGAACTATAAAATATTGCAATTTTTAATGGTTTATAACTTGTTTAAGTTAGGGATAACGTAAAATTCCCTAACTATTAATTGTATTATTTATCTAGCATCTTTTAAATTTATAATACTAATTCAACAATATTTTTAATATTGCAATTTTCCCTATGTTGAGAATGTAAAAGTGATTAAATTAAATAAAAATCATACAATACAAACTGAATAAGTAATAAAAATATCTTTAAAAATAATATAAAAAATTATTATATAATGAAAGTTATCGGTTTTTATATAGACAATTGATCCGTTTTAGTTTAGTATTTTTGCGTAAATTTTATGTAATAATTGAGTGAAAATTGGACTTTGAAGTGTTGTGATGAAAAAATTTCTATTAAGTTTAGCCTTAGTTATCTGTCCCGTCTCTATTGTATTAGCCGAGCCCCTGTCAACACAAACACTTAGTGACCAGCAGCTGATCCACCAGCAAGAACGTCAAAAAGCTCTGCAAGATTCGTTAAATCCCATCTCACCTGATATCCATTTATTACCACCGAGCACAACAACTGGACAGATAGACTTTCCGGTTGAGTCGTTATGTTTCAATATTAATCAGGTTGAATTAATTGGGCGTGACAAATTACCTTGGTTTATTCCCTTAAAAAAACTTGTACAACAAGCCGAGCATCGCTGCTTGGGTGGGCAAGGAATAAATTTGTTAATGAGTCAGTTACAAGACCGCCTAGTGAGTTATGGTTTTATCACTACCCGAGTTGTTGCCCCCGAGCAAGATTTAGGGGAGGGGACATTAAAATTACTGTTAGTTGAAGGTAAAGTTAGGCGCATAGTCTACAGTGAAGATAGTGATAAATATGCACAACTGTATAGTGCCATGCCAGCAAGAGAAACCCAAATACTCAATCTACGAGATATAGAGCAAGGGCTTGAGAACTTACAACGTTTACCCACAGTGAGTGCACAGATGCAGTTAGTACCAGGGGATAAACCGGGTGAAAGCGATATTGTTATTAGTCGCAAACAAACAAAAATGTGGCGATTAGGATTATCGGTTGATGATTCTGGTACCAAAACAACGGGACGAGACCAAGGCGGAGTTACACTTTACATGGATAACTTATTGTCATTAAGTGATGCATTTTATATCTCTGGTGGGCATGATTTAAATGGTAAAGGCAAATACGGTTCGCGTAACTATTTATTCTCGTATTCGGTGCCTTGGGGTTATTGGTTATTCAATGCCTCGCTATCTGGTAACAAATATCATCAAACGGTAGCAGGACAAAATGAAGATTATAAATACAGTGGACGTAGTCGCAACGGCAATATCCAACTGAGTCGATTGATTCATCGCAATGAATCTCAAAAAACGACATTAAGTTATGGCATTAGCCTACGTCAATCACATAACTATATCAATGATACGGAAATTGAAATCCAGCAACGAAAAACGACGAATTGGCAATTAGGGCTACAACATCGGCACTATATTAACGATATAACATTAGACGCGGGCGTCACGTATCAAAAAGGTGTGCGTTGGTTCAATGCACGAAAAGCGCCAGAAGAGCGTAATCCAGAAGACAACGGTAGTGCACTATCTAATATTTTTTTAGTCAACTTTTCGGCGAATGTCCCCTTTAACTTGGGACAGCAACAATTTCGTTATCGTTTAGACTATCAAGGTCAATATACGCGGGGTGAACGCTTAACTTCACCAGACCAGTTTTCGATAGGCGGACGATGGAGTGTACGAGGTTTTGATGGTGAATTAACCTTAAAAGCTGACCGAGGTTGGTATGTACGTAATGAACTTGCCTGGCAGGCACCTTTTAACCATGAGCCATATTTAGGTATTGACACTGGTGAGGTCTCGGGGGCTAAAAGCGAATATTTGTTAGGGCGGCACCTAACCGGAGGTGTTGTGGGTATTAGGGGTAGCCATTACGGTTTTTACTACGACCTATTTGCAGGTACCCCGATACGCAAACCGAAAGGATTTAAAACCAATCCTTTAGCATTAGGGTTTAACGTAAACTGGAATTATTAACATCTAGCATCAAGAATATAGAGTAGTTAAAGCTATCGAGACACTAGAATAATTAAGGTAATGAAAATAAGGACAAAACGATGAACAGGCATTTATATC
>NZ_JBXSQJ010000022.1:0-49338 GCF_057063585.1 Gilliamella sp. X-60
CTTTACCAGTTTAAAAAGCCAAAGGCAAAAATTTGCCAATCACGCAAATCTTCTATATCAGGGGAATGGACCAATATCTTGTGGCGTAGTACTAGAAGACACTTTCGGTATCGCCGAAGAGCTTAACTCGCAACGGGTATCAGAGCTACATATTTTTTGCAGTGAGGCACCAAAACAAGACAAACCATTATCACCTTTTGATGGTGACGAAGCCAAAGTCTATCAACAGCGTGGTGAACAGATGTATAACCGTATTAATCCTCGTTTAAAACGTCTGTTTAATTATTATCAACCTGATATGTTTAAAAAGCGCACGATTTTACAGTTTATAGAAAATTATCGAACTTCAATTGAAGATGCTTACGACACCGAAATTGCACGGTTACAAGAACACTATGACTACCTAAAAGATATTGATGCTGCCTATGACTCTGGTGAAGAATTTTTAAGAAAAGTAGAATATGAGATTAAAGAAGCAGAATCAGAAAAGGCAAAAAAAATTGAAAAAATAAACCAGCATATTAATCATGGTGAAGTTAAGAAATTTAAAGGTGAATTAGAAACCGAATTTGAAGAAATAACTCGATATTATAAAGAGTGGTCACAAGACTATTTTACTTATGTTCGTTGGTTATTTGGTGAGGCAAAATTTATCTCGCAATACAGCAAAATAAAACCGACTTCTTTTAATCAAAATCATTTTTGGCAGAAAGAGTTTGATTTTTCAAACGATACAAGCGCGCTCATTCATATAAAAGAAATTACCCAAATCCTGATTGATTCAACCCATGCAGAAGTGCGCCTTGACGAAGATAGCGCCCTATGGGACGAGTTATTAAGTAATCCTGCCAGTATTTTTTATGTAATAGAGCATAAAAATAACCAAGGGATTGATCTTGATGCACCAGCATTTATCGATTTAGACACCGATACACCAGTAAAATGGCGTGATATTATCAACAAATCAATGGGTTTTGCTTCTGCTTATAATACGCATCAAGCGCAAAAGACCCAAAACACGCCAACCGATAAAGAAAAAGAACTGCAAAAGGCAAAAGAGCGTGTTGAGCTAGATATTGAAAAAAAACAGCAAGAGATTAATGCCAAACAAGAGGAGTTAAACAAAAATCGACAATATAACCCACAAGAGCATAGCAGGCTACAAAAAATAAGAGACCAAAAAATTAAAGAGCTCAAGCAATTAAAAGCGTTTTTGGCATCGATTGACCGCAAACTTGCTGAAATGGCAAATGCCCCCAGTGCTGTGACCCATGTCGACAAAAATCGATACTTGCATCAACTTGCACTCAAAAAATACACCGTATTAAAAACCAATAAACAACACCAACCGATTAAACCACGTTTAAAACTGCTTGATACGCTCGCTTATTTGGGGGATTTGGGTGGGCATCCTGTTGAGTTTTCGATGCAAGTTAGGCAAGATAAAATCCGACAGGTTTATGCACTATTAACCCAATTACAAGGAAGTTTTTTCCGTGAAAATAGTTTAACCAGCCAAGAAGTGGCGTTTTTAGAAAAATTTGATGTCACCGATCCAAAATATGAAGTTGGGTCAAAAAAACCAACAACCAAAAAGCTTAAATTTACGCTTTGCTTTCCCGACGAGGCCAGTAAAGCGCTGGTTGTCAATTTTCTAAAAAATAAAGAGATACTTAACCCTTATGATTTTAAAAACTTTTTAACGGAAAAAATGGCGGATTATGTCACGTTAGTCAACCGTACTACCGTATTACAAGACAAAATTGACAAAGTCAATCAACAAAAATCTAGCAATGACGAAGCGATTAACGAATCGAACGAAAAGAAAAGAGAAGATAAAATCAAAGAGCGCGAGATAAACCGCGAAACCGAAGCGATGAATCAAAGCGAAATGGAAAAAGCAAAAATTGAGGAAAAGTTATCAACGCATAACCAAGTAAAAACAACCCGTCAAAGTGCAAAAGCTGCTAAGCTTAGCTATGGTGCCAATGCAATATCGGGCGTTATCACCCTGTTGAGTATTTACGATAACCTAAAAGAGTGGAACACCGTTAAAGAAGGCGAAAGCCAAGATAAAAAAATGCGCCAACTGGCGATTGACTTAGGCTCGTTAGCATTATTAAGTGTTGATAGCGTTGCCCTATACCGTGACATAAAATTAAAAATGCAGTTAGTTAAAGCTATGCGATCGCGGGTTGCAACGACATTAGTACCCGAAATCGAAGCGAAACTGACATTAAATACCTTGATTTCTAAAACCGTAGCCAAAGCTTTTGCTGCCATAACTATTTTTGAAGCCTTAGGCGAGTTAAAAAGTGCCTTGGGGATGTGGAATATGGAGGATAAAAGTTATTTGTTTTATAGAGTTGCAGGATCATTTGCTTTAGGTTTTGGTGCTATATTTTTATTAGCTAGTTCAGGCATTGTGATAGGATTGGGTGTTGTATTATCATTAGTGGGATTATACCTAATTGCTTTGAGTAAAAAATACGATAATTTTACCCCTATCGATCACTGGTTAAACCGTTGTTATTTTGGGGTGCAAAAAGAGTTTGCCTATTTGGGATACGGCGCTTATCACGAAGAGCAAAAGACATTTGTTGGTTTTGGGCATTCGGTGAATGATTATTTGGTTGCCTTGTCGGGCATTGAAACTTTTATCATCTTTAAAAAACCAAGTTCATTTAGTGGGATGAAGCTATATCACCGCCACCTCTATTTTTATTTAACATATCCAAACTGCGCTACTATTGCCCAAAAGCCGTTACAGGCTTCAGTTAAATTAGTTGGCAAAAATGGGCAAAGCGATGAGGATTTGATTGAATCTCGCTTTAATATCAGTTCAACAGGGGTAAATAAAGGCTCAGTAGAGGCGCATCCCCCAATCCACCTAAACGAAGATAAAGCCAAAGAAACCCTAAAAATCACAGAGTATGTGACCCTCGACAAAGGTTATTTTATGGATCATTATGAAGCAAAAACCTTTAAAAACCTCACTCAGGGCAAAGCGGTATGGAAATCTAATTTTAACGATATTGAAAAAATCGAAGTGAAAAAAACCGATCCTAATCAGTCAGATAGCCACCTAACGGCCATAACATGGGTAGCGGGCACCTTTGCTTATGATCTAGTAAATAGCTATCAAATCAATATCAGCCCTAATGCACAAGATGATGACGAAATCCCACTCATCATAAATCGCAGCAGCAACCAATTTCACGATGAATAAATAAAAGGAGAGTAATCATGCCATCAAAATACCGTCCACAAATCTTTGGTTGGTTTGGCGATCTAGATAAAGGCCCTTATAGTGTGCCTCTGCATGATCGTCGCTTAAGCTATGCCAATAATAACTATTGTGCCTTTATTCGTCAGGATTATAATGATCAGATTTTTTATGCTTGTTTGTATATTATCGGTTTTATCTTTGGAACTGGCTCTACTTTTAGTTTTCTTTGGTTAATAACGGAATATGATAATCCTACAATTAAGCCGTTTACTTTAATGATAATTATAGTTGGATTTATTGCAAGTTGTTTAGGCATGTATGTTCTAATTCCTGAACTCTATTTAAATTTGTTCTCGCGCCGTGGCAGTCCCATTATATTTAACCGTAAAACGGGTAAAGTTTATGTTAACGAAAGTTATTTTTTTAATTTTAAAGTATTACGGCACCCTGCGGTATTTTTGCAACCGAAAAAACGCCGTATAAAAGAGTATGATTGGGATGATTTGCATGGTGTTGTTATCCATAATATGTCACGTAATGCCCTAACCTCGACCGTACTAATGGTGTGCCAACCGGGAACGCATCAAGTGATTGATCATATCATGCTAGATCCTATTCGAGCTGGCGCAGGGAGCACATTTGTTTGGGGTTGGATCAATAGTTTTATGGTGTATTATAAATCTGCCAATATCGATGATGGCGAATATAAATCAGATCAAGAAGCGGCATTTAAAGCCCATAGGATTGACGGTCAAGGCTGGCCCGAATGGATGGTTGAAGCATTTAATGCCACATCGCAAGCAGAGTTAGCTGAAATTAAACAACGGTACAATATAAGCTAATAATATAAATATAATCAAAATAATGGACACCGTTAAAGAAGGCGAAAGCCAAGATAAAAAAATGCGCCAACTGGCGATTGACTTAGGCTCGTTAGCATTATTAAGTGTTGATAGCGTTGCCCTATACCGTGATATAAAATTAAAAATGCAGTTAGTCAAAGCTATGCGATCGCGTGTTGCAACGACATTAGTACCTGAAATTAAAGCCAAATTGAAATTAAATACCTTGATTTCTAAAACCGTAGCCAAAGCCTTTGCTGCCATAACTATTTTTGAAGCCTTAGGTGAGTTAAAAAGTGCCTTGGGGATGTGGAATATGGAGGATAAAAAATACTTTGTTTATAGAGTTGTAGGATCTCTATTCCTAGGTTTTGGTGCTGTCCTATTATTAGTTGGAAGTGGAATGGCTATAGGCTTTGGTGTTGTATTATCATTAGTGGGATTATACCTAATTGCATATAGCAAAAAATACGATAATTTTACCCCTATCGATCACTGGTTAAACCGTTGTTATTTTGGGGTGCAAAAAGAGTTTGCCTATTTGGGATACGGCGCTTATCACGAAGAGCAGCACTCATTTGTCGGTTTTGGGCATTCGGTGAATGATTATTTGGTTGCCTTGTCGGGCATTGAAACTTTTATCATCTTTAAAAAACCAAGTTCATTTAGTGGGATGAAGCTATATCACCGCCACCTCTATTTTTATTTAACATACCCAAACTGCGCTACTATTGCCCAAAAGCCGTTACAGGCTTCGGTTAAATTAGTTGGCAAAAATGGGCAAAGCGATGAGGATTTGATTGAATCTCGCTTTAGTATTAGTTCAACAGGGGTAAATAATGGCTCAGTAGAGGCGCATCCCCCAATCCACCTAAACGAAGATAAAGCCAAAGAAACTCTAAAAATCACAGAGTATGTGACCCTCGACAAAGGTTATTTTATGGATCATTATGAAGTGAAAACCTTTAAAAACCTCACTCATGGCAAAGCGGTATGGAAATCTAATTTTACCGATATTGAAAAAATCGAAGTGAAAGAAAGCGATCCTAACCAGTCAGATAGCCACCTAACGGCGATAACATGGATAGCGGGCACCTTTGCTTATGATCTAGTAAATAGCTATCAAATCAATATCAGCCCTAATGCACAAGATGATGACGAAATCCCACTCATCATAAATCGCAGCAGTAACCAATTTCACGATGAATAAATAAAAGGAGAGTAATCATGCCATCAAAATACCGTCCACAAATCTTTGGTTGGTTCGGCGATCTAGATAAAGGTCCACGTTTAGTGCCCCTGCATGACGATCGTTTAAGCTATGCCAATAATAACTACTGTGCCTTTATTCGTCAGGATCTCAATGATCAGATTTTTTATGCTTGCCTTTATTTTGTTGCTATTATTTGTGGGAGTGGAGCTATCATTGGATGTCTTTGGTTGTTGGTACACCATGATAGCTCTAAAATAGAATTTATTGATATAGTAGTAATTTTGGGTTTTATTATCTGTTGTCTCGCTATGTATTATGTTATTCCCCAAGTGTATCATTATCTATTTTCCCGTCGTGGCAGTCCCATTATATTTAACCGTAAAACGGGTAAAGTCTATATTAACGAAAGTTACTTTTTTAACTTTAAGTTTTTACGGCATCCGGCGGTATTTTTACAACCGAAAAAACGCCGTATAAAAGAGTATGATTGGGATGATTTGCATGGTGTTGTTATTCATAATATGTCGCGTAATGCCCTAACCTCGACCGTGTTAATGGTGTGCCAACCCGGTACCCATCAAGTGATTGATCATATCATGCTAGATCCTATTCGAGCCGGCGCTGGTAGTACATTTGTTTGGGGTTGGATCAATAGTTTTATGTTTTTTTGTGATGTTGCCAATATCGATGACGGCGAATATAAATCAGATCAAGAGGCGGCATTTAAAGCCCATAGGATTGACGGTTAAGGCTGGCCCGAATGGATGGTTGAAGCGTTTAATGCCACATCATTAGCAGAGTTAGCTGAAATTAAACAACGGTATCATGAAAAATAATAAATTAAAATAAAATAATAAAAGGCGTTTGATATCTGAAGTTTTTATACCAGCATAATTTTTCCGTTGTTATAAAAAGTTGAATGAGTCATACCATATTTACGGCAGAGCTATTTAATTGGAATGCATACTCTGTATCCTTTTAAAATAGATATGATTTGAGAGGATTTTCTATTTTGGGTTCAGTTCATTTTAGAGGGGGATTTATATTTTCAATAAATAATAAAACAAGTTAAGCATAGATGATTTCAGGTAATTGAACATCCCATGGTTTGTTATCTAGCTGTTGTACTTTTTGGCAAGCAAATGCAAGCCCAATAGGTAAAATTTGTTGAGTTTGATAATCTGCTAGTAATCGATCATAAAATCCGCCACCCATGCCCATACGATAACCTCGTTGATCAAAAGCAACCAATGGCGTAAAAATAATATCAAGTTGGCAAGAAGGAAGTACATTTAATACGTTTAATTCTGGTTCTAATATACCAAATTTATTTTTTATAAGTTGAATTTGGCTAGTATATTTTAAGAAGAGTAAATGTTTGGAGGAAAAAGGGTGAATAATAGGTAAATAGACAGATTTATTTTGTTGCCATAAATAATTAATTATAGGTTGGGTTTCGACTTCGCCATCGAATGATAAAAATATAGCGATATTTTTTGCAGCATTAATCGCTTGGTGACAGGCAATTTTTTGATATATAGCTTGTTGTGCAAGCTCACGTTCATCGGGAGATAATTGTTGTCTTTTTTGACGGATAATTTGCCTAATATTCATTAGTTTTCGCTGTGGCTGCAAGTTCGGAAGAACACTCCAAGATGTCGTTAGGGTCGTAACCCTTGAACCCAAGGTTCAAGGTGAACATCGTGTTTTAATTTTTAGGTTTCCTTACAAGTAAGGCATACACACCAACTAAAAGTCACTCCGTTCTTAAGTTAAGAATATCGGCTCAGGGGACTAACCCGCATCGCGATCATCTCAGAGATGAATACCATAATACAAAATTTAACGGATGATACAATACCATTTGTATTAAATTTACAATTTAAATAGTTAATTGTTGGGATTTAAGGCAGAATCAAGTAATTGCTGCAGCATTTTAAGCCGATTACCAAACTCATTGCTTTTTTCTTTTTCTTTGGTTAATTCATAAGAAATGTTTAGCGCGGCAGTCATAATAAGTTGATCGCTACCAACTTGTGGAGACTTTTCTCGTAAATTTGTTAAGCGCGCATCTAGATCCTTTGCAGCACAATTAAGTGCGTCGACTTCATCAACCGGACAATTAAATTTTAATGTTCGTCCAAAAATTTGAATAGTGACAGCTTGAGTTTCCATATTTAACCTATTGATTCATAAAATTATTAATTTTATCGATAATGTGCTTTTGGTCTAATCCCATCTCTTGTCTAATTTCGCTTTGCGCTCCTTGAGAAATAAACTTATCAGGGAGTCCAATATTTAAAATATCACATTTTATTTTTTTCGATAATAAATATTCACCGACACCGCTACCAGCGCCGCCTTTAATACTATTTTCTTCAATGGTGACAAGTATATTATGAGTTTGACTAATGTGCAAAAGGACTTTTTCATCTAATGGTTTAACAAAACGCATATCAATGACTGTAGCATTGATTTGCTCCGCTGCTTGTAATACTTCGGTAAGTAAAGTGCCAAAATTGAGTAAAGCGATATTCTCACCTTGTCGACATAATTTAGATTGCCCTAAAGGAATTGGGGTTAACGATGTTAATTGTGTACCAATACCTTCACCACGAGGATAGCGCACTGCCGCAGGACCATTATGTAAATAGCCTGTGTAGAGCATTTGCCGGCATTCATTTTCATCACTCGGTGTCATAATGACCATATTAGGTACGCAGCGTAGATAACTTAAGTCAAATGCACCTTGGTGAGTTTCGCCGTCGGCGCCAACGATGCCAGCACGATCGATGGCAAATAATACAGGTAGGTTTTGAATGGCAACATCATGAATAACTTGATCGTAAGCGCGTTGCAAAAAAGTTGAGTAAATGGCGACAACGGGCTTTAAGTCACTAATTGCAAACCCAGCGGCTAGGGTAACAGCATGTTGTTCGGCTATTGCAACATCAAAAAATTGGTCTGGATAACAATTGGCAAATTTTGTCATGCCCGAACCTTCACTCATTGCTGGTGTTATTGCCATTAAACGTTTATCATTTTGCGCCATTTCGCATAGCCAATCGCCAAAAACTTGCGAATATGTTGGGATTGCTTTTGTGGCGATAGGTAAGATGCCTTCATTAGGATTAAATTTTGGTACGCCGTGCCATAAAGTCGGATCTTTTTCAGCTGGCGCATAACCTTTGCCTTTTTGTGTAATCACATGGAGCAGTTGTGGGCCTTTTAGTTGGCGAACTTTTTGTAAAGTTGTCACTAGACCATCAACATCATGCCCGTCAACAGGACCTATATAATTAAAACCTAGTTCTTCAAATAAGACGGCTGGTGTGATTAATCCTTTTAAGTGTTCTTCCGTCTTTTTAATCAGTTCTTTTAATGGCGGAATATTCGCTAATACACGTTTGCCACTTTCCCGAAAAGAGGTATAGGCTCTACTTGATAAGATTTGAGTAAGATGTTGGTTTAGTGCGCCGGTATTTGCTGAAATCGACATGTCATTGTCGTTAACAATCACTAGCATATCAGGCTTAACATGACCAGCATGATTCATCGCTTCAAATGCCATACCTGCTGTTAAAGCGCCATCGCCAATGATGGCAGCCACTTTTTTACCCGATTGTTTTTTTTGTTCGCTAATTGCAATTCCAAGCGCCGCACTAATCGAGGTCGAAGAATGTCCTGTGGTTAGTACATCATATTCGCTCTCATTACGATGAGGAAATGGATGAAGTCCACCTTTTTGGCGTATAGTGAGCATTTGGTCTCGGCGACCAGTCAAAATTTTGTGAGGATAAGCTTGATGACCAACATCCCAAATAATTTTATCAAAAGGTGTTTGATAGACGTAATGTAAGGCTGTGGTTAATTCAACCACACCTAGCCCCGATGCTAAATGACCACTCGATTGACTAACACATGCTAGTAAATATTGCCTAAGCTCGCGACAAATCGCCGATAACTGTGACTGAGGAAAATGTCTTAGATCCTTGGGCGAGTTTATTTGTTTTAACAATGGGTAATTATCTAAATTCATTATGTAATGCTATATTTTAGTTAGTTGTTAACTATTGCGATTAATAATAAAACCAGCAAGATTCTGTAGTGGTTGGGTATTATAAGGTATTTGCTTTAGACTATCGATAGCTTGCTGATAAAGTTGCTCAGTGAGTTTTATTGCGTTATCTAGTCCAATTAATGCTGGGTATGTGCTTTTTTCATGGGCAAGATCTGAACCTTGTGGTTTTCCCATAATAGATTGTTCGCCAATAACATCTAAAATATCATCTTGAATTTGAAACGCCAGTCCAATTGCCTCGGCATAGTGATCGAGCATTAGGTAGTATGGTTTAGCGATTTCACTGCAAGCAAAAGCACCTAAACGAATAGACGCTTTGATTAAAGCACCAGTTTTATAACAATGGATTTTTTGCAAATGTTCAAGGTTAATTGACTGATGTGTGGCTTGTAAATCGAGCGATTGACCAAGGCACATACCAGTTACACCACTGGCATGGGCAAGCTCAGCTATCATCTTAATTTTAGCCTCGGCATCAATTAACTCACTGTTTGCCAATAATGAAAAGGCTAAACTTTGCAAAGCATCGCCGGCAAGTATGGCTTGGGCTTCACCAAATTGGATATGGCAAGTTGGTTTGCCTCGGCGTAAATCGTCATTATCCATGGCAGGTAGGTCATCATGAATCAATGAATAAGTATGAATTAATTCAATGGCGGCAGCGGCTTCATCTAATTTAGAAAGTGGGCAGTTGAACATTTGACCCGTTAAATAAACTAAAATAGGTCGAATCCGTTTGCCTCCAGCCAACAAGCTGTAACGCATTGCTTGTTGAAGTTTAGACGGCTCAATTTGCGAAATACAGGTAGTTAAAAACGAGTCAATTCGTTCTTGTAATGGTTTTAAACTATTCATTATCATCATTTGAAAATTCTGACAGTTCGGCATCACTATTTTCAGATAATAAAATCTGAATACGTTGCTCGGCTTGCTGTAACTGTTTTTGTCCTGCTTTTGCTAATTTAATTCCTTTTTCGAACTCATTAAGCGCTTCATCCAATGGTAGATCACCGTTTTCTAGTTGAGATACAATCGTTTCGAGTTGCTTAAGTGTTTCTTCGAAACTCGGTTCTTTGTTTTGTTTTTTTGCCATATTCAGTTCCTCTTTACGGTTGATGAGTATACACTTATTTCAAACAATCGTGAATCAAGGCTTTTGCTTATTTATAACACCATAAGCGATGTTAATGTGTGTTACCCTTTGATTTAGCGATTAGTTAATTTGTGGATTGACTCTCATCTGCGTTATTCGATTCTTCCATCGCTAATAAAGTAATATCTGGGTTAATCGGTTTTTTAACTTCAATACCCATTTCACGAAATCGTTCAATTTGTCCAATTACATTGCCACGACCTTTAGATAATTTATTCATGGAATTTTGATAGGTTTGTTGAGCTTTGTCTAAACAACTACCTAGGTTTTCCATATCTTCAATAAAGCCGCGCATTTTGTCATACAGTTTACTTGCTCTATCCGCAATCAACTCGGCATTACGATTCTGATATTCAAATCGCCATAAATTATGAATTGTCCGTAACGCAACTAGCAATGTGGTTGGGCTGACTATCATAATATTACTTTTCAAGGCATCATTGATTAATGCGGGGTCATTATCAATTGCGCTTAAAAATGCAGGTTCGACAGGAATAAACATTAAAATATAATCTAATGAGTTAATACCAATGAGTTTATGATAATCTTTTTGGCTAAGTTGTTTTAAATGGTTACGGACAGCCGCTAAATGTTCGGCCATCGCTTTGGCTTTAATCGTTTCATCATCACTATTAAAATGGCGCTCATAGGCAACTAAAGTTACTTTTGAATCAATAACGACATCCCCCCCTTGCGGTAAGTGAACAATGACATCGGGTTGTAATCGCTGATGACTTTCGTTTGTTAAATTGACCTGGGTTTCGTATTCATAACCTGAACGTAATCCTGAATTTTCTAGTATTTGGCTTAGAATAAATTCACCCCAGTTCCCTTGGGTTTTGTTATTGCCTTTTAGCGCATTTGTTAGGTTGGTTGCTTCTTTGCTCATTTGCTCATTGAGCTGTTGCAAGTTACGAATTTCATGCGTGAGTGTGTGGCGTTCTTTGGCTTCTTGACCAAAACTATCCTGTACTTGTTTTTTGAAACCTTCTAGCTGCTCTTTGAGCGGCGAAAGTAAAAAATCAAGACTTTGTTTATTTTGTTGCTCAATTTTTTTGCCACTTTGTTCAAAAATACGATTGGCTAGGTTTTCAAATTGGGTTGTGAGCCGTTGTTCACTTTGTTCTAGTATGTTTTGTTTTTCTTGTGTTGCACTTAATGTTTCTTCTAAACGTGTTTTGAGTTCACTAATTTTAACGTTTTGCGCTAGATTCTGCTGACGATACTGGTCTAATTCATGTTCTAACTGTTTTACTTGGATTATTAAAGTTTGATTTTCTTCCTTTTTTTGAATTAATTGCAGATCAAACAGTTGCTGTAAATTATTAATTGTCAGTTGAGATTTTATCGCTAACACCAATAAAATGACAGCGATGATACCCATCATAATGGCAATCCATGCCGTTGATCCTAAAGCATTGAACATAATTAAGCCCTTTCAAAAGTAAATGACATCACGTCATCTAAACTATCGCAGCTTAAGGCAAGCATAATTAAACGATCTAACCCTATAGCAACCCCGGCACAGTCTGGAAGACCAGCTTCCATGGCGGCGAGTAACTCAATGTCAATATTTTGTGCAGGTAAGTTTTGATTTGTGCGATCTAAATTATTTTGCTCAAAACGCATTCGTTGTTCATGTGGATTAGTCAGTTCTTTAAAACCATTCGCAAGCTCAACGCCTTTGTAATAGAACTCAAAACGGCTCGCTACCCGATGATCTTCTGGACTAATAGCTGCTAATGCGGCTTGTGATGCCGGAAAGTTAAATACGGCAATGGGCTTATCTTGACCAATATACGGTTCAATTCCAAAAGTGAACAAGCATTGTAGCAATCCGTCTTTATCATAATTGTCTGTGTTAAGCCCAATATCAAGTTGGTTTGCGGCATTGACTAAGGTTGCGCGATCGGCTTGTAAAGGGTCAATATTAAGATGGCGTTGGAATGCTTTTTGATAAGAAATCCGTTCAGCTGGTTCACAGTCTAAAACAGTTTGTAATAAGTCATCGACTTCGTTGATCATTTGCATCATATCAAATTGGATGCGATACCATTCGAGCATGGTGAATTCAGGGTTATGATAACGACTAACTTCTTCATGATTACGAAAACATTTACATATTTGATAAATAGGACCACTGCCAGCGGCTAGTAAGCGCTTCATATGATATTCAGGGCTGGTAATTAATGACATTTGTTGCCCTTGTTGTTCTTCG
The DNA here is from genome assembly GCF_057063585.1 of Gilliamella sp. X-60. Taxonomy (NCBI): domain Bacteria; kingdom Pseudomonadati; phylum Pseudomonadota; class Gammaproteobacteria; order Orbales; family Orbaceae; genus Gilliamella; species Gilliamella sp. X-60. The sequence continues at coordinate 12,737 of NZ_JBXSQJ010000022.1, forward strand.
TGCTCCCCTGGTTTTAAGAATTTAGTGTGAAAAGAACTTAAATGCACGTCTGTTACTGCATATTGGCTTAAGGTTGGTGTTTCAACCTCTAAAATACAGCGATCAGCAAAAAATTGACGTACTTGAGAAATAATTTTTGCGCGCTTAAGTAAATTATTGATAGATGCAGAAGGTTGCCAAGTCATAAAAATATCCGTGGGTTTTGATCAGTTACTAAAAAGAAGAGAAGTAGGGCAAAAGCCCTATTCCTTATTGTTGGCGTTCATTTTGCCATAATGAGAATAAATTGTCGTATTTTTCTTGGTGCTGCCAAATATGACGATGTAAAGCAGAAAGAATAATCGGATCTTCTAAAATCGCTAACTGCTTTTCTTTACTCATTTTTTCTAAATCTATGTGTTGATACTGTGCGATAAGTTCATCACGTTTTTGTTGGTTTTTATTATTCACTTGATGGCGTGACGTCGATAATGCACAAGCGAGCGCATTATAGATAGGATCGACTAACGCCATAACAAAGCCATGTTCAATAAATGCAGCTTCTGTTTTAGCTAAATATTCACCCGTAAGCGTAACTGCTTTCGCTGGGTGAGTTTCTTCTGGGGTTAGAAATAGTCCTGCTTTTTGGGCTTTCATACCAATGCTCGAAAGTCCCGAAACTCTAATGACTAAAGGCGAAATAGTTAAAGGTATTAATATAGCTATATACCAATAAGTAAATTGTGGGTTTAGCCAGATAATTACGCCTAACCACACAATTCCTAATAACGATAGTGGCCAACAAAAATAAAAGGATTCTCCCCATGTTAACGCATCGTCACTTCGTGACGGAGACTTCCATTGAATTTTGCTACCCATCCATGCTTTAAGTACAAATTTACTATGAAAGATCATACGTATTGGAGCTAAGATCATTGACCAAATCATTTCAATAAAGATTGATAGGGTTAATTTAAATATACCGCCAACATCTTTTGCACCTGTTCTAGCTATAATAATGCCATAGCTGAAGAATTTAGGTGCAAATAGTAAAACCATCGTAGTTGAGAGTAGCTGTATGGCCAATTGCTCATCCCACCTTGGCCAAGTTGGATAAAATTGGTTAGGTTGGAAGAAATATTGAGGTTCAGAAATATTAAACACCAATAATAATAGTGTTGAGAATATTAAAAACACTAGCCACAATAATGACGAAATATAAGCCATGCCACTGGTTGCAAACATGATGCGATGGGTCAATTTAATTCCGCTTTTGAAGATCAATCTTAAATTAATTAAGTTGCCCATACACCAGCGATTATCGCGTTTTAGATCTTCAATCATATTACCGGGTAGCTCTTCATAACTCCCGTTCATATTATAGGCAATCCAAACGCCATAGCCAGCACGACGCATAAGTGTCGCTTCGACGAGGTCATGCGATAAGATATGAATTGGCCCTTTACGTTTTTGAAGTGGCGATAATATGCAATGCTCAATAAATGGTTTTAAGCGAATCATGGCATTGTGTCCCCAATATTGTGCTTCGCTTAATTGCCAAAAATGGGTGCCCGAGCAAAAGATATCACTGTAAATTTGATTAGCAAATTGTTGAATACGTCCGTAGAGCGTAGTCATTCTGACTGATTTTGGGGGAGATTGTAGAATTCCCGCTTTTGGGGTCATTTCCATCATGGCGATCATTTTTAAAATACAGTCACCAGTCATAATGCTGTCGGCATCAAGGATCATCATGTATTCGTATTGATTGCCCCAACGACGGCAAAAATCGTCAATGTTACCGCTTTTACGTTTTACTCGACGTTTGCGGTGGCGATAAAAAATATTGCAGCCATTATTTTGTTTTACTGCATTAAATTCAGCCCAAGCTTTAAGTTCGTTAACATATAGATCGGGATCGTTAGTATCACTTAAGATAAAAAAATCACAGCAAGCTGCATGACCTGTTTCAACTAAGGATTGATAAGTTGCTTGTAACCCAGCAAATACACGAGCGACATCTTCATTACAAATTGGCATAACAAGTGCAGTTCGATGTTTAACGTCAATATGCGATGCTGAATCATTAGGAATAGCAATAGTGTAACGGTCTTTACCCATCACTGCTAATATTAGCCCCATGATGCTGGTCCAAAAACCAATTGAGATCCAACAAAACAAAATGGCGAACAAAGTAATAATCGCACCTTGAACAATATAAGGTATTATACTGTAAATGGCTAATTCGGGGTTGATATCCCAATTAGCCATAAAATTAATTTTTTGCCAACTTTGATAAGGCAGTAAAGACGATAGGTAAGTCGTTCCGTAATATGTTTGCACAGCAATGAGCGCAAACATAATAAAGCGACGAATAATGGCAAGGATATTAATGCCATGTTTTGACTTGGCAGTAAAGCGTTGATTCCATATTTGAGGTTGAATTGAAACGCGATCAACTTTAGGATAACTCGGCTGTTGCCTTCGGTCATCAATAAAATAAGATGTATCACCAACTTGATTTAAACGATATTTTAAAAACTCTACATCGTCAGGTGGCATTGCATTGTTTTCACGTTTCTGACGCCAAACTTCAGCGTCAGAAAGATGGGCAAAGTAATCTTTTTTCATATTTTTATCATAATAATATAACAATTATTGTGCGGGATATTGCCCACTCCAAGTTTCGGAAATCACTTCATTAGTTGCTTGCGAAGCGAGTTGTATGCGAATATCAGTTGCTCTTTTACTGTCTTCAACATTGAATCGGACAATTACTCGCCAACCTTTAATTACTGGATTGTATTGCGTGTCACAACTTACGATAGAACCATTAGTAATACTTGAAATCACATTGACGGGCTCATTTTCTGATAATCCTGAACCAGCAAAGTCAATCACATATGCATTAGAACCATCAAGTTTACGAATTAAATTAGCTTGTTTTATATCACCTAATGATAAGCGTGTGCTAACTGCTCTTGCAACATTATTAGGATAACGTTGCTTTTCGTTTAACGAATAATGTAATCGATATTTGATATCAAGTGCATCTCCCGCTTTGTATTGTTTTTCGGGTACCCAAAATGTGACGATATTATCGTTAGTTTCATCTGCTGTTGGAATTTCAACTAATTCAACTCGACCTTTTTGCCACTCATTTAGCACTTCGACCCAAACACTTGGGCGTTTTTCATAGTGATCGTCAAGATCTTGATAATCATCAAAACCTTTATCACGCTGAATTAAACCGAACGCTTTTGGGTTTTCTAAGCTATAAGATGAAAACGATAAACGCTTAGGGTTATTTAATGGGCGCCAGATCCACTCGTTATTATTCGCTAAAATCGACAGACCATTAGAATCATGCATTGCGGGTCGGTAATTTAGCAATGGTGATGGTTGATTAGGTCCAAATAAAAACATACTGGTTAATGGCGCTATGCCTAATTTTTTTACAGAATTGCGGAAAAAGATTTTCGCTTGTACTGTGATGGTGGTATCAACACTTGGTACTAGTGTAATTTTATAAGCACCAGTTACACTTGGAGAATCGAGTAATGCATAGATAACTAAATGCTTTTGGTTTGGTTCAGGCCTTTCAATCCAATACTCTTTAAAACGTGGAAACTCTTCACCCGACATTTCTCCAGTATCAATAGCAAGCCCTCTAGCTGAAAGACCATATCGCTGATCTTTACCTACTGCGCGAAAATAACTTCCACCAAGTGCTGAAAATATTTCGTCGTCGGTTTTTGTTGGCGTATTAATTGGATAATGGACTTTAAAGCCAGCAAAACCTAAAGCTTTAGTGTCTAGTTTATCAAGATTAATTTGGCTTAAATCAAAATAACTAGGATCATATTGGATTGGGTTAACTTGATTATCAGCAATTTCATTGATTTTTATTGGAACGTCAAAGTACATTCCTTCATGATAAAACTCAAGTTTGAAACGGCTTTTTCGATCACCCCAATAGGCCTTTTGATGATTAAAGAGAATTTTTTGATAATCAGCAAATTGTAAAGACGCTAATTCATTTGGTATATTTTTAGATGGCTGAACATAAGCTTTTTTGGATGATTTTTCGGCTTTTGCAACCACATCATCAAACGAAAAAGCCCACGAAGAAAAGCTAATGCAAGAAACGCAAGCCATGCAAAGCACCTTGCTAATTAGTGTTTGACTAAAAGGATTATTGGGTAAAAAATTGTACATAAAGGCTCGCATTATTATCTAAAAATATTGAAGTAGTTGATAATATTATCTTTTGGGGCACTTAAGCATTTTTCGACATAATCTACTTTCATTTCTTGAAGGATGCTCGGATTTTCATCGATCAGGAAGTGAGAATAGTTATCTTTAGCAATCTTTGCTTTTAAGGATAATATATCTTGTTCAGACATTCTAAATTGTGGTTGAAAATATTGGGTTATTTTAGTGGTATCTTTTGTATAAATTGCAGCAACAAAATCGGCTGAATCCTGACAATAATTTTTAATATTGGTGTCAGTTGCTTTTATTTTGCTTAATTCAATATCATGTTCAGCTTGGCTCTCTTCAACTACTTTTTTGAGTTGCATACTATACTTTAATTTATAATTTTCGTTCAGATAAAAATTCAACACACATGATGACTGGTTACTATCACCTCTGCAATTTAAAATGCCATGTTTGGTAACATAGTTGTCGAAGTTTTTATCACCAACAATCTGAATTAATTGATTTTTAGCATCAACGACATAAGGATCGTTGGTTTCAGTTTGTTGTTTTAATAGAGATAGCTGATCAGCTTGTGAAATCGTTTCTTTATTTTTTGTTGGTGAAACTTTTTGGGCACAACTTGCGACAAGAATAGAGACAATGGCGCATATAAGGATGTTACTTACTTTCATTTATCAAATTCCATGAATATATTCTTGAGTATAATTTCAAAGTGAGCAAATTTGCTACTCATTTAATCCTGTTATTAGTAACAACCGTTACTGATAACGATTATTATTGTAGCGCAAAATTATATACTCTTATTGTTTTAAAAACACTAGCAGATTAAATTAAATTTAGAAAAAACGTGCTATATGGCGATATGGCCGTTTTTTCTAATGTTTGCATATTTTTTTATTATCGACTGTAAACTCAGATTCATGAACAACAGAAGGTTTAAATTTACCTTTTGATTTGAAAAAAGCGATAAGTTGCTCGGCATTCATATCAAATTGAGAACAAGTATGAAACTTTGCATTTGTGCCAAACTTGTCTTTGATGGCATTAAGTAAGGAAGATTCAGTGTAGTTATTCCCATCCATCATATGCAAAACTTTATGTCCGTGAATTGACATTATAGCCCCCCAAGTTGTTGTTCATTTAAGTCATGAAACTCAACGTTTCGAGCAGTGAAAGATAGCAGATATTACTAGTAAAAAAAAGAGGTTAAATATTAAAAATATCATAAATTTCTTTCGCTGATTTCCCCTGATGTATATCAGGGGAAAAGCAAGAGCGACGGCGGCAAAACATTGAATAAAGTGTAACGTTATTTTTATTCTTTATTCATGGATAATTTGGCAATGATTGCTTGATTTTCGCTTTTAACTTGATGAATAACAACCGAGATAGTGTCAGCCAGTTTATAGCAAGTTTCATCTTTAATTTTGATGATGCCTTCATCGGGTAATGGAATAATTTCTTCCTTGACAGGGTGAATCATAGAAAGGGGTACAAAAGCAAACGCACCGATATCGCATAAACGAATTCGAGCGCCACCACGATTAATATCAATAATTTCAGCTGAGTAATTTTCGCCGATTTTATCTGACAAATATTGAGCATAAAGGTTTTCAGCCATATCGCGTTCAGCAAAGCGTAATATTTTGCGTCTTTCATTCATACTTTTTAATTGCTCTTTATCTGGCGGGGTTAATTCTTGTGAACGGATATACGCTTTGATTAATCGATGATTGACCATATCGCCGTATTTACGTATTGGTGAAGTCCATGTTGCATAGGCTTCAAATCCTAAACCAAAATGCGGTTGTGGCTCAGTTGAAAAATCTGCAGGACTTTGGAACTTGCGGAGCTTTGTGGTCAAAAATGGATTATTGTCGATTATACGCCGTAACTTTACATATCCATCAAAAGATAAGAGTGATTCTTTATCAAACTCTGTAATCCCGTTATCATTTAAAAAATTTACCACTTGTTCAATATATTTATTATCAAAGCCCGAATGAATATTAAAAATCCCAAAGCCAATTTTATGTTGTAATTGTAATGTTAAAGCTTGGTTGGCAAGAACCATGACTTCTTCAACAATATGATTAGCAATCCGACGAGTTTCTTTAATTATGGATTGAACTTGGCGGTTTTCATTAAGTTCAAAACGATAATCACCCTTATCTTTAAATACTAGTGCATGAGTTTGTCGCCAGATTATGCGGATTTTAGCTAAGTCAGCTAACCAATTAAGTTGCTGTTTTATACTAAAATGATTAGTTGCTAATTCGTCATTATTTTCTAAAAAATTAGAGACATTGTTATAAGCTAGTTTAGCCTTTGATTCAATCCAAGCTGGAATAAAAGTAATATCATCGGTAATAATATTGCCCGCTTCATCAATATTCATTTTACAGATCATTGCAGGGCGTTTTTGATTCGCTTTTAATGAGCATAGCTCATTGGCAAGATCTTTGGGAAGCATAGGGATATTAAAATCTGGTAGATAAGTTGTGAAATTTCTAATTTTAGCAATATTATCTAGTTCGCTATTTTGTAATACATAAGCGGTGGGGTCAGCAATGGCAACCATCAGTTGATAATGCCCCAGTTCATTTTTAGAAACCGCAATGGCATCATCCATATCTTCAGTATCTTCACTATCGATGGTAAAAAAGTGAACATTAGTTAAATCTTGACGGTTATCAAGTTCAGTCTCGCTAATTGTCAATATTTCGGTTTGTGGGGCGTGCGTTTCTAAATCGTAACGGGCTAACGTTTTTAGCCAAAGTTGATAAGGGGAACCGCTTTCTGCAACAAAACGAATAACTTCAGCAAGGAAATGGTTATTTTCTTCTTGCAAAGGATGAGAAATAAGTGTTGCAACCACCCAATCTCCTTCTTTTAGTTTTTCGTTAACTTGATTGTTTATTTTACAGCGAATGGCAAAATTAGTCGGCATATTTTCAGGGTATATCACCATCGCACGATCTTGAAAACCAATTTTGCCGATAAATTGTTGCAATGCACCTTCAATTAATGATTCGGGTTCGAAAGACTCTTTATCGTTATGACTTATTACTGTTCCTGAAACTTTATCGCCATTACAGACTGTTTTCATCTTAGCGACAGGGATGAAATAACTTTTTTTATTATCTACATCTAAAAAACCAAATCCTTTTTCATGAGCTCTAACAATACCTTCAACGCGAGGCGTTTGTTCATGGAGTGCTTGTTTTAATTGTGCAAGTAGAGGGTTATTTTGAAACATATGGCTTAACACTAGTTAAAAAGTTAGTGTTAAATTCTATCATATTTATGTCAATTGTGGTTATTGAATTAATCGGTGATGACGTTGAAAATAGACGTATAATAATGCCACTTAAAATTATTGGTCGAATTAAAGTATGAAATTAAATTATAAATTGCAGGGTGACGGACAGCCGATTGTATTTTTGCATGGCGTATTTGGTAGTTTAGATAATTTAAATATGCTTGCAAAAGATTTTGCAAAGCATTATCAAACGGTTCAAGTTGATTTGCGTAACCATGGGCATTCACCATGGTCTGATAAGATGAACTATCAAGTCATGGCCGAAGATGTGGCTGAACTTTGTTATGATTTACAACTAAAAAATATCATATTAATTGGTCACTCAATGGGAGGGAAGGTTGCTTTACAATTGTCACAGATGCTATCAGATACTATCCAAAAAATGGTTGCTATTGATATTGCTCCCATAAAATATCACCGCTCAGGCAATGCCACTATTTTGAGAGTATTAATGTATTGCCTGACTAATCAAATTACCGATAAAAAACAGATCACCAATTTAATGGAACAAGCCGGTATTAATGCACCAACCATTCTTTTTTTATTAAAATCGTTTAAAAACGAAAAGTGGTTATTTAATGTTCAAGCGATTAATTCGCAGTATGGTCATATTTGTGATTGGGAAAATATTTCACCTTGCTTAAAACCAACATTATTTATTCGTGGTGGCAACTCGTCTTATATTACTAATGACGCATATGATGCTATTTTTGCGCAATTTCCGAATGCAAAAATCGAAGTGGTTGAAGGAGCAGGGCACAATGTTCATGCTGAAAAAACGCAGCAAGTTTTGCAATTATTACATCACTGGTTAGATAGCTAAATAATATTTAATCAGTAAATATTAAAATTAATTACAAAAAAGGCGTTGCTGCTTAGCGACTTGGTTGTTGGAGGCATTAACTGTTATAACTACCATTTTACACTGGGCATTATATGTTTTATTAGTGATCTTATAGTGCCAACCAGAAGGGATAATTTCATTGGGGGTATAAGGATAGCTATCAAGTAGTTGAAAAGCAATTTTATTGGCGCGCAAATAGTTTGCAAAGTAATGGTGTTTATTGAACAACGCTTGTTGGTAGTTAATCAAACCCAGCATAATAATTGAAAATAGTAGCGTTGCTATTATAACTTCAATCAAACTAAAGCCAGCTATATCTTTATTATTCACAATAAATAGCCTTTTTTTCTGGGCAATAATCGAGCCAATGACCTTTTTCAACGATTAATCTGTTATTATCAAAATGTGCAAGTGTATATAAATAAATATCTTCATCTTTGGATTCGCCACGGACTAATACATATTCATCGATTTTTAATAAAGACTGTTTTATGCAGGCTTTTAGTTGATAAGTTGGCTCGGTCATACAATGCCAATGGGTCTTAGGTGCTTGCCAATTTTGGCTAATTGCCCACGTTAACGATGAGCTTGCCTGATTAAATCGCTGATAGTATTGGCATTCCATTAATATCGCTTTCTGCCATGAGGCAATAAGCAAATTAAAGCTGATTAATATAACCAAACCCACACCCATTAAAATAATCACCATTAAAATAGTGCTAAAACCATGCGACACATAATGTTGTTTAAAATCGGTTCTCATTTTTGATGATTTCAGTTATATGATATTTAATCTGTTTGTTTTTTCTTAATTCAGCAGTGACTGATAGACTTATGGCATTGGGGAGCTGTTTTATTGTAAAGTCGGTTACTTTAATTTCGTTTGAATCGAACAAGTTTTCCCATTTGTTGCCAATACAATATATTGATCCTGTTCTATAGGCTATGTTGTTTTCTTTATAGCGATAAGTAAAAATATCAGACGCCATGGGGTTAAATCTGTCCCAGACCCAAGAATTGCGAATTTCACTATCATACCGAACAATAATGCATTGGGACTGTTTATCAATTTCAATTGCTTTAGCGGTCATTTTGCTTGGATTATTAGCAATAAAACCTGCTCGTTTGATGTCTTTCTTCATGCCGGCTAATCCAACTTCGATTGCTTGTTGCAAACGTGTTTTTTGATAATATTGTATGATGCTTGCTTGTAATTGAATGTAAAAAGAGGTCATTCCCAGCACAATTAGGCTTGATAATATCATGCCAATAAGCATTTCAAACAGGGAATATCCAGACGCTTTTAACATGGTGGTAAACCTGTTATATAACTGTTTTCTGCACAGAAACGGATGCGTCCAATTAAAGAAACTAAAACTCTGCTAGTACCTATCTTATTTTTTAATTGAAAAGACATTGTTTGCGCCATATTGCGACGTCCTAAGATAAAAGCACTTTTATTGTTTGATAATTCACTAATTTCAACGGAATTATCAGGTTTCATAAAATACAGCACGCCTTCACTGCACGAGCAGGGTTTTTCATCGTGAGTAATGGTAATGCACCAAGGTGATGTAAATTGGTGAATAATGTAATTCTCATTTTTACTGGACGCTTTTATTTGAACTTCATATAAAAAATAAGCCAGCTGCTTAGTTGTATAAGCTAATTCATCTCGCAACTGTTGCTCATGCCAATGCCTAATGCCTATGATAGCAAAAATGGCACTAATGCAGATGGCTATTAACAATTCGAGTAATGAAAATCCCCGATCTTGCATAATATTGTCTTTTTTAATATTGTGATAGATCTAGTGTAGCTTTGAATAAAATAACGGGTTACTTAGTGATCTTAATTTGTGACTTACTCTCCAAATAAATTGTATTTTTTTATTTTCAATTAAAAATTTGATAAAAAGTTAATCCAAAATCATTCAGTTAGAAAATTGTTTTTATTTGATTTCTTATTTGGTGTTTTTTGTTTTTTCGTAAGCGCTAATCATCATAATAATAAAGAACAGTGGGGAATGTGTAGATTTAGATGATCTTATTAAACCACTTAAAAAGCAAAGCGGATTATATTATACTGTTTATCCATTTATTATTTGCTAACGGATTTATAAGTTAAAGGAAACTTGAGATGCAACAATTACAAACTATTATTGAAGCAGCATTTGAACGTCGTGCTGAAATTACACCATCAAATGTGGATACGGTTACACGTGATGCGATTAACCAATGCATTGCCTTATTAGATAGCGGTAAAATGCGTGTCGCTGAAAAAATCAATGGGGACTGGGTGACTCATCAATGGTTAAAAAAGGCTGTTCTGCTCTCTTTCCGTATTAACGAAAACCAACTGATCAATGGGGGGCCGACTAATTATTATGACAAAGTGCCATTAAAATTTGCTGAATATGATGAAGCAAGATTCCAACAAGAAGGTTTCCGTGTTGTTCCGTCTGCTATTGCGCGTAAAGGTGCTTATGTTGCTCGTAATACCGTATTAATGCCATCTTATGTCAATATTGGTGCTTATGTTGATGAGGGGACTATGGTTGATACATGGGTAACTGTTGGTTCTTGTGCGCAAATTGGTAAAAATGTCCATCTATCAGGGGGGGTTGGTATTGGTGGTGTTTTAGAGCCATTACAAGCTAATCCAACTATCATTGAAGATAACTGTTTTATCGGTGCTCGCAGTGAAATTGTTGAGGGTGTGATTGTTGAAGAAGGCAGCGTCATTTCAATGGGCGTATTTATTGGTCAAAGCACTAAAATTTACGATAGAGCGACAGGCGAAGTGCATTATGGTCGTGTGCCTGCTGGTTCAGTTGTCGTTTCTGGTAATTTACCAACTAAATATGGTAAATATAGTTTGTATTGTGCAGTCATTGTTAAAAAAGTTGATGCCAAAACTTTAGGTAAAGTGGGTATTAACGAATTACTTCGAACGATTGATTAATTGCAATCCATAAGTATAAAGTTAAATGCTGCCTAAATTATTAGGCAGCAAATGCATCTCACTTGTTTTAGTAAATTTATTTATGTTTTATAACCGTTAGAAGAGGAAAATTTATGCCTTCTTTTGATATCGTGTCAGAAATCCAAATGCCTGAAGTTAAAAATGGTGTTGAAAATGCAACTCGAGAGCTAACAACCCGTTGGGATTTTAAAAATGTTGAAGCATCGTTTGAATTAAATGAAAAAAATGAAACGATTAAAGCAACCAGCCAATCTGATTTCCAAGTGCAACAATTACTTGATATCCTACGCGACAAGTTAGCCAAACGAGGTATTGATGGTGGTGCACTTGAGATCCCTGAAGAAATGGAGCATAGCGGTAAACTTTATAGTGTTACGGTTAAACTCAAGCAGGGTATTGATAAAGAGTTAGCTAAAAAAATTGTAAAGAGCATCAAAGACAGCAAAATTAAAGTGCAAGCTCAAGTGCAAGGCGAACAAGTTCGAGTTACTGGTAAATCACGCGATGATTTACAAGCGACTATGGCGTTAGTTAAAAATGGCGAATTCGGTCAACCGTTTCAGTTTACTAATTTTAGAGACTAATTTGTTATGTTAATATTGCCGATAAATGTCGGCAATATTATCCTTTAACAATTATCATTTATCTTTTGGGTATGGGTGTTTATCCAACAACTGCTATGCTGCCTTAAACGTAAATGTAAGTAGCGTAAAGAATGAGATTTTTTTTTATGAATACGTTATGCTATTTACTTGTCTATCCTCTTAATTATAACAATATTTATTATGATAAAAAAATTAGCGCTATTTTTATTTTTTCTTGTTTTTTCTGGATACTTATTTGCACAAAATCCTAATATCGAAATAAAAAAAGAAAAGGAAGTTCAAAACGTTCACGACATTAAGGATGTCAAAGATGCTAAAAACGTAAAGGATGAAAAGAAAACCTTTATTGATAATCTATTATCAAAAATGACGCTCCAAGAAAAAGCGGGACAATTACGTTTGATTAGCGTTGGTGGTGATCTAACATTAGATAAAGTGCTTGATCAAATCGAAGCTGGTGAAATTGGTGGTATTTTTAATACTGTTGTCGAACCTGACCTTTTTCGAATGCAAGAACGTGCTTTAAAATCTCCCAATAAAATCCCACTGTTTTTTGGCTTTGATATCATTCATGGTCATCGAACTGTGTTTCCGATTAATTTAGGTATTGCATCAACTTGGGATCGTGGCGCGATAGCAAAAGCGGCTGAAGTGTCAGCCGAGGAAGCGACATCGGACGGATTAAATATTACTTGGGCTCCTATGGTTGATATTACACGTGATCCAAGATGGGGGCGAGTGTCAGAAGGATTTGGTGAAGATCCTTATTTAACATCAGAAGCTGGGCGCATTTTTGTTCAAAAGATGCAAAAGCAATCGCTTGCCGATAAAAAATCACTGGTTACTGCTGTAAAACATTTTGCGCTTTATGGAGCAGTTGAAGGTGGGCGTGAATATAACAGCACCGATATGAGTGAACGTAAAATGTTTCAAGAATATCTAGTGCCTTATAAAGCGGCAATTGATGCTGGAAGTCGTGCAGTCATGGTTTCACTTGTGAGCGTTAATGGTATTCCTGCAACTGCTAATCATTGGTTATTAACCGAAGTGTTACGCAATCAGTGGCATTTTGATGGCGTTGTAGTCAGTGATCATGGTGCTATTCGTGAGCTGATTAATCATGGAGTGGCAAGTGATCCAAAAGATGCTGTTCGAGTTGCCATTAAAGCTGGCATTGATATGAGTATGAATGATGAATATTTCTTACAATTTTTGCCTGAATTGGTTAAAGAAGGTGCTATTACAGAAGATGAAGTCAATCAAGCATGTCGCCGTATTCTGGAGCTTAAATATGATATGGGGTTATTTAGTGATCCTAATCGTAATTTAGACCCAAAATTAGATATTGATACAATGTTTGCTGATAATCGATTGCATCGTGAAGAAGCCCGTGATGTGGCGCGTCGTAGTATTGTGTTATTAAAAAATGAAAATGAGATTTTACCTCTAGCTAAAAATAAGAAAATTGCGGTGGTTGGTCCATTGGCTGATTCCAAACGTGATATTTTGGGCAGTTGGGCGGGTGCTGGACGCGCTAATTTGGCGGTAACGCCATTAGAAGGTATTAAAAGCGCAGTTAAGAATTCAAAATCAGTTAATTACGCCTTTGGTGCCAACCTTTCTGATGATGCAAATTTATATCGATTTTTAAATTTATATGGCGAAACAGCTAAGTTTGATAATAGACCGGCGGATAAAATGATTGCTGAAGCGGTTAAAATAGCCCAAAAATCTGATGTTGTCATTGCCTTTGTTGGCGAGGCCGAAGGTATGGCGCATGAATCATCAAGCCGAACGGATCTTTCTTTACCTGCAAGTCAAAAACGCTTGCTTAAAGCGCTCAAAGCAACAGGTAAGCCTTTAGTTATTGCATTAATGAATGGTCGTCCATTAACGTTATCTGAAGAATATGCTCAAGCCGATGCTATGCTTGAAACTTGGTTTTTAGGCACTGAAGGTGGTAATGCTATTGCCGATGTGTTATTTGGTGATTATAACCCCTCTGGGAAGTTGCCAATGTCTTTTCCTGATAATGTCGGTCAAATCCCTGTTTATTACAGCCATTTAAATACGGGGCGTCCACGCGGTACTGAAAATATGGGTAAATATACGACCTCGTATTTTGATAGTCCAAACGAACCATTATTCCCATTCGGTTTTGGTTTAAGTTATACCAACTTTGCGATGGACTTTTCTTTATCTAGTACTGAAATGAACAAAGAGGGTGAAATTGTTGTTACAGTTAATGTCGAAAATATTGGTAAGAAAGAAGGCATGCAAACTGTTCAGCTCTATTTGCAAGATGTTACAGCGTCAGTTAGTCGTCCTGTTAAAGAATTGATTGGTTTTGAAAATATTACCTTAAAACCGCAATCAAAAGGCGAAGTAAAATTTGTTATTAAATATGATATGTTAAAATTCTGGAATGACAAAATGCAATATGTTGCAGAACCTGGCAAATTTAATGTGTTTATAGGTTCCGATTCAACAACACAAGATAAGAAAACTTTCACTTTGCTTGATAAATAAATTTTTAATTTTCCGTCGGCATTGGTCGACGGTTTTATTGTGTGATCAGTATTATGTTTGAATTTGATCTTGTCCTACAGCTTCTTCAACAAATGTGTGTTTATTTAGTGATTGCTTAGGAACTTTCGTGCTACTCGTTCTGTTTTTGGTGATGAAGACGGGACTACATGTAATATGGCAATAAAATATATAATCAAAGTAAAAAAGAAAAGTTGCTGATTACTTATGCAGGATAATTATTATGCAAAATGATATTACTTTTTATCAACGTTTTAAGTCCGATATTTTAGCTGGTTTAAAAGTTATTACTATCCGTGATAATAAAGAGTCACATTTTAAAGCTGGCGATAAGCTTCGTGTTGGTACTTTTGAAACTGACGAGTATTTTTGCACTATAAAAATAATCAGTGTTACACCAGTTACTCTTGACCAGTTAACGGAAGAACACGCAAAACAAGAAAACATGACGTTAAGCGATTTGAAAAAGGTGATTTCTGATATTTATCCATATGAAGATCATTTTTTTGTGATTCGTTTTTTGCTTTTGTAGTCATAAAAAATACGTGTTTTGAACACGTATTTTTATTCTTGATAAGAGCACAATAACATTAATTCAATGTCATTAGCTATTCAAGGGCTGTACGTTTAAGATTAAACCGTCAACAGAGATAACTTCAACACGTTGACCGACGTTAAGATCTTGATCGCATCTTGCTGACCATGTTCCGTCTTTGATTTTTACACGGCCAGAACCATTAACAATAGCATCAGTGACAACCGTTTTAATACCAATCAAATCTTGTTGTGGTTGATTAATTTCGCCTTTAGGTGATTTATCTTTTCCTTGTTTTTTAAGCCAGAGCCACCAAAGGTAAGCAGATGCAAGGGTTAGTATTGCAAATAAAATCCATAAAATTGGCCAAGAAAGCGATAAAACACAAGCAATTAAACCTACAATAATGGCTGCAATTCCACTCCAAAGTCCGTATCCGCCAGTGCCTAGTAGTTCAGCAATTAGCAAAATTCCACCTAAAGCGATAAACACCCAATGAGGAAAACTATAAAAAGTCATAAAAAAATCAGTCATCATCAATTACCTTTAAAATCCATTCAGTAAAAATCTTAAACATAGCGTTTATAGATTTTGTCAAAAAGTTTCAGGAAACACTATGTTTAAGTATAAAATTTGATTTTTTATTTCGTGTTTTTAATTAATTCAGCAATACCGCCAATGCTACCCATTAAACTTGACGCATCAAGTGGCATCATAATCACTTTACTATTATCAGATGAGCCAATTTGTTGTAGCGCTTCAGTATATTTTTGCGCAACAAAGTAGTTAATCGCATTGATATTACCCGCAGCAATAGCATCAGATACCATTTGAGTTGCTCTTGCTTCTGCTTCGGCAGCACGTTCGCGCGCTTCTGCTTGTAAAAATGCAGCTTGTTTTTCACCTTCAGCTTTTAATATTTCAGATTGTTTTTCACCTTCTGAACGTAAAATTGCAGCTTGGCGAACACCTTCCGCCTCAAGAATTTCAGCACGTTTATTACGTTCAGCTTTCATTTGCGCGTTCATTGCAGCAATTAATTCTGCTGGTGGGCGAACGTCTCGAATTTCAATGCGGGTAATTTTGATTCCCCATGGGCTTGTTGCGTCATCGACAATATTTAGCAACTTTGAGTTAATATGATCACGTTGTGATAACATTTCATCCAATTCCATGCTACCTAAAACCGTACGGATATTAGTCATCATTAAATTAATCACAGCACGTTCTAGTTGATTTACTTGATATGCCGCTCTTGCTGCTTCTTGTACTTGAATAAAACACACCGCATCAATTTGCACGTTGGCATTATCTTTTGAAATAACTTCTTGTGATGGAATATCAAGTACCTGTTCCATCATATTAATCTTACGACCAACACCATCCATAAATGGAATAATAATATTTAAACCAGGTTCAAGCGTATGCGTATATTTACCAAAACGCTCAATGGTATATTGGTAACCTTGAGGAACAATCGTAATGCCTTTTAAGACAGTAATTAAAGCAAGTAAAACAATAACACCAATGACGATATAAAATACAGGCATAGTTCAAAAATCCTTATAATTTTTTATAATAAAAATGTTTAGTTATTCTAAGCATAATTTCAATATTTGACTAGTTATAACTGATTTTTATAATAAAATTTATTATTTATCTATTCTCTTGGTTTTTTGTACCATAATGCTAATACTCTTTTATAAGTTCTTACACATACAACAGGATATGTTTTGTAATTATATAAATTTATGTTGTATATAATTATAAAATTATTAGAATTATCATGCTCTAATTTTGTTCATTAATTATCAGATCATTTACTGAAAAAATTAGATTCTTCGCCTAATATCTACTAATAATGACTAGAATATTATTTAACTTTATGGAAAATTTTAATTTTATTTAAATAGGAGAGAAAATGAAAGCTTTAAAGGCTGTTGTATTCGTATTAACAACTACCTTAATTTTAGTTGGTTGTGATAAAAAAAATGAAGAGTACTTTTTAAAAAACATAGATGCAGCTAATAAAAAAATGGAACAATGTAATAAGGATTTTAAAAAAGCATTTATGGCAAATGATGAAAAAGGTATCAAAAAAGTAGAAGAAGATACAGAATGCCGTGCTGCGGAGACTGCAATTAAAAAAGATAAAAAATTAAAATACGAATTAGAAAAGAAACGAAAAGAAGAAGAAAAAAACAAGCAATAGAATCAGAGATGTCCACTATTAATAAACAACTTATGGGTTTGTCATGGAATGATTCTGTTAATGAATATTTAAAGGTTGAAGAATGTCAGAATAGATTAACATTCACGCAAAGAGAAAACCCCAAATGTGAAGCGTGGAAAACGATTTATAATGAAAAAGTAGATGAGGGTATAAAAGAGTTAAAACAACTATCTTTTGATGAGCTAAAGCTAAAAATGCAGTCTCTTTGTAAATTAGATAAAAGAACAAATTCTAATTGTAGTATTGCTCAAAAAGCATTAGAAGAAAAAGCCGCTGATGAATTAACTAATGCTGATATTCAGACAATTGAAGCAAAAAAATCTCTATATTGTGCAGACGATATAGCGCAATTATCCGTTTGTAGAAGTAGTTGGGAAAAGGCTTGGAAAAATGAAAGCGACAAATTTGTAAAGTTATATATAGAAAATAATGCAGAATTTATTAATACTTATAATTCATGTGTTAATAAGCTACAAGAAATTAAATCTCAAGAGTTGGATTGGCAGGAAAAAAATAAATTAGAACTTTCAATTAAAGATGGCTATCCTTGCAGTCAAGTTAAAGAGGCTTACTTGAAAAGAGGAATGGGATATTCTAGGTTCGATAAAAAAATTGAAGAATAGCTGATTCTATATTCTTTTTCCGTTTAATTTTTAAGAGAATCACGAATTATTGCTTTTTAAATGCGTGAATGCAAATTTGATAATTATTTATACAATATTTCCTTGACAATAAATCAATGAACTAGTTTAATAGTACATAATTTGTGTTAAGCATATAAAAAATAATGAAACGACAATACTTTCTAACTTACATTCGTCAAACCACTGTTTTTGGTTGGTGGCACATTACTTTTGGCGGGTGATGTGATGACGTATTGTCTTTTCTTATAAAACCCGCTTAGTGCGGGTTTTTTGTTTCTAGCAGGTCAAAGAATCGGTATGAATAAAAATTAAATATAGATAGAGAGCCAACAATGAACAAGCCAACATTAACACAGCTAACCAAAACCATCGGGTATTATCAAGATCCGACTCAGGTGTTTTATCAATTATGTGATAGCAAACCGGCAACTTTGTTGCTTGAATCAGCCGAAATTGATAATAAGCAAGGAATTAAAAGTGTCATGATTGTCGATAGTGCATTACGTATTTCGGCAATAAATAATGAAGTGACTTTTAAGGCATTGACCACAAATGGTGAAAAGCTATTGCCTTTATTACAACAGGCTTTTACAGACAAGTTAGATATTGTACAAGTGGATGAACAAACACTTAAATTGGTTTTTCCGACTATTGATAGTCTGCAAGATGAAGATTCGCGATTAAAGTCACTCTCAGTCTTTGATGCATTACGTACATTGTTAACTATTGTGAATATTTCTAAGCAATGCGGTCAAGATGCAGTTTTTGTTGGTGGGCTATTTTGTTATGACCTTGTCGCTAGCTTTGAAAATCTACCTATTTTATCTTCCGATCAGCGGTGCCAAGAATTCTGTTTTTATTTGGCTGAAACTTTATTAGAGATAAATCATAAAGATCATGTATCCATTTTAAAAGCAACAGCGTTTACATCAGACGAGCTAGAAATAGAACGCTTAGCATTAACATTAGCCGAGTTAGAAGCAACTTTAAATCAACCAATAAAAGCCATCCAAACGCAGTCGCTAGTAAATATCAAGGTCACTTGTGATAGAAGTGATGATGATTTCAATACGATTGTCAAAAAAATGCAAGATGCGATTCAACAGGGGGAAATTTTCCAAGCGGTACCGTCAAGGCGTTTTTCGTTACCTTGTCCTAATCCATTATCGGCTTATCAGGTATTAAAAAACAATAATCCAAGTCCTTATATGTTTTATATGCAAGATAGTGATTTTGTGTTATTTGGCGCATCGCCTGAAAGCGCACTTAAATACACTAAAGCAACTAATCAAGTTGAAATCTACCCTATTGCGGGCACCCGTCCAAGAGGATTAACCGCCAAGGGTGAAATTGATTATGACTTAGATAGCCGATTAGAGCTTGAAATGCGTACTGACAAAAAAGAGTTGGCTGAACACTTAATGTTAGTGGATTTAGCCCGTAACGATTTAGCTCGTATTTGTAAATCAGGTACTCGTTACACCAAAGAGTTATTAAAAGTCGATCGTTACTCGTTTGTGATGCATTTGGTTTCGCGTGTGGTGGGGCAGTTGCGTAGTGATTTAGATGCGCTGCATGCTTATCAAGCTACCATGAATATGGGCACATTAACTGGTGCACCCAAAGTTCGCGCTATGCAATTAATTGCCGAATCGGAAAAAGTTAAACGGGGTAGTTATGGTGGCGCTGTTGGTTATTTTACCGCGAATGGTGATTTGGATACTTGTATTGTAATTCGTAGTGCGTACGTAGAAGAGGGGGTTGCAACAGTACAAGCTGGTGCTGGTGTGGTTTTCGATTCAGAACCACAATCTGAATCTGATGAATCGCGTAATAAAGCGCGAGCTGTTATCCACGCGATTATGGCGGCACATCATGTAGAAGGTGAATTCTAATGGCTAATATCTTATTTATCGATAATATTGATTCCTTTACTTACAATTTGGTTGATCAATTACGTAATAGAAAGCATTGTGTGACTATTTATCGAAATACCATTCCTGCCGATGTGATTATTGAAAAACTGTCACAAATGCAAAATCCTATTTTAATGTTATCACCTGGTCCTGGCGCACCAAGCGAAGCTGGCTGCATGCCTGAATTGCTCAAACGCTTAAAAGGTAAATTACCTATTATTGGTATTTGCCTTGGTCATCAAGCAATTGTTGAATCCTATGGTGGAACAATTGTACCAGCCGGCGATATTTTGCATGGTAAAGCCTCGCTAATTGAACATGATGAACAAGCGATGTTTAAAGGATTACCTAATCCGCTACCGGTTGCGCGTTATCACTCTTTAAAAGGCGAAAACATCCCGAAAACACTCACTATCAATGCGCTTTGCAATAATATTGTCATGGCAGTGCGTAATGATGAAGATCGCGTTTGTGGGTTTCAGTTTCACCCTGAATCAATTCTAACCATTCAAGGGGTAAAACTGTTAGAGCAAACAATTGCGTGGGCACTTAATCCACCAGACAAAAAAGAACAAACAAAACAAGATGCTATTGTTGACAAGCAAGAATACAATATTCAGCCGATTCTTAATAAATTATATTTAGGGCAAGTGCTCACACAAGCAGAAAGTAACATACTGTTTAATTTAATTATTCAAGGTAAAATTGAACCAACAGTAT
The DNA here is from genome assembly GCF_057063585.1 of Gilliamella sp. X-60. NCBI lineage: Bacteria > Pseudomonadati > Pseudomonadota > Gammaproteobacteria > Orbales > Orbaceae > Gilliamella > Gilliamella sp. X-60. The sequence goes on from NZ_JBXSQJ010000022.1 coordinate 33,291, forward strand.
TAGCAACCGCGATTATTAGTATGAAAGTTCGAGGTGAAAAACCAGATGAAATTGCTGGTGCTGCTCAAGCTTTACTTGAAAATGCTGACGTTTTTGATATCCCCGATTATGATTTTACCGATATTGTCGGAACAGGCGGGGATGGCACCAATAGTATTAATATCTCAACTGCCAGCGCCTTTGTGGCTGCTGCATTGGGTTATAAAGTGGCCAAACATGGTAATCGTGGTGTATCAAGTAAATCAGGTTCTTCGGATGTACTTTCTGCGTTAGGCATTAAATTAAATATGCCGGCACAAGCTTCCCGCCAAGCATTAGATGAACTTGGCGTGTGTTTTTTGTTTGCTCAGCAATATCATTCAGGTTTTCGCCATGCGGCGTCAGTTCGTCAGCAGTTAAAAACACGCACTATCTTTAATGTTCTTGGACCGTTGATCAATCCATCTCGACCTAAACGTATTTTACTTGGTGTGTATCATCCAGATTTAATCAAGCCGATCGCAGAAACATTACAAATGCTTAACTATCAACATGCTTATGTGGTGCATGGTGCCGGTATGGACGAAGTTGCCATTCATGGCGAAACCTGCGTTGCGGAAGTGAAAAATGGCGAAATCCGTTACTTTACTCTTACACCGGACGATTTTGGCTTACCAACATATAGCTTAAAAGATATTGAAGGTGGTACGCCTGAGCAGAATCGTGATATGTTAATTGCCATTTTACAAGGTCATGGTAAACCGGCTCACGAGGCAGCCATTGCTGTTAATGTCGCGATGCTAATGAGTTTGTTTGGTGAAGAAGACTTAAAACAAAATGCGCAGCGTGCAATAGAAATGATGCACAGCGGAAAAGCTTATGCGCTATTACAACAATTAGCAGCAAGATAACAAATGGAGAACAACATGGCAATTGCAGCCTTAGCAAAAAATGTTGAAATGGCAACAGTATTAAAAAAGATCATTGAAGATAAACAAATTTGGTTAACTGAGCAGCAGACAGCAAAGCCACTTGCAATGTTCAAATCAGCAGTAATACCCAGTGATCGCAATTTTTATCAAGCACTAACTCAACCCCAAAAAGTATTTATTTTAGAGTGTAAAAAAGCATCACCATCAAAGGGATTGATTCGAGATGATTTTGATCCAGCGCGTATTGCTAGCGTTTATAAAGATTATGCTTCGGCAATTTCGGTGCTGACTGACGAAAAATATTTCCAAGGTAGCTTTGAATTTTTACCAATAGTTCGCAATGAAGTGACACAACCAGTGCTTTGTAAGGATTTTATTATCGATGAATATCAGATCTATTTAGCGCGCTATTATCAAGCCGATGCGATACTATTAATGTTATCTGTATTGAACGATGATGAATATTGTCATTTAAGTAACATTGCTCATCAACTTAATATGGGCATACTGACTGAAGCTAGCACCGAAAACGAGGTTGACAGAGCTATCCAACTCGGAGCAAAAGTAATCGGTATTAATAATCGTAATTTAAGGGATCTGACGGTTGATCTAAATCGGGTAAAAGTTTTATCTAAGTCAATTCCAAGCGATCGCATTATTATTAGTGAGTCGGGTATTTATACCCATAGTCAGGTTAAAGATCTCAGCCATTACGCTAACGGATTTTTAATTGGCAGTGCGTTAATGTCAGAACCCAATTTGACGTTGGCGATTCGCAAAGTGATGTTAGGTGAAAATAAAGTCTGTGGCTTAACACGTACTGAAGATGCAGTAAATGCTTATCAAGCGGGTGCTGTTTATGGTGGTTTGATTTTTGTGACAAATTCAGCGCGTTATATACAGCCAATTAAGGCACGAACAGTTATTGCCTCGGCACCACTGAATTGGGTTGGTGTTTTTCGAAATGAAGAGATTGAAACCGTATACCAAATAGCAAAACAGTTATCCTTATATGCTGTCCAACTGCATGGCGATGAAGATGAAAACTATATCGAAACATTGCGACAAGGATTACCTAAAACTTGTCAAATTTGGAAAGCACTAAGTATTGGAAGCACCATCCCTAAACATGACAATCCATTAGTTTCACGCTATCTATTCGACAACGGGGCTGGTGGCACCGGCGAATGTTTTGATTGGACAATGCTTGCTGATCACAATTTAAATAATGTCATTTTAGCTGGTGGTATTAATCCACAGAATATAAAGGCAGCTTTAGCGACGGGTGTGATAGGAGTTGATCTTAATTCAGGGGTTGAAGTGTCACCAGGTATTAAAGATAAACAGAAAATCCAAGCTGCATTTGAACAAATTTAATTTTTAATTTTAAAAAAAGGAATGGTTATGTCTAAATTAAATCCTTACTTTGGCGAATTTGGTGGGCAATATGTTCCCCAAATATTAATGCCTGTACTTGAGCAACTTGAGGACGCCTTTATTTCGGCAATCAATGATCCTAACTTTCAAAAAGAGTTTAATGATTTATTAGTGAACTATGCAGGCAGACCAACTGCATTAACTTTATGTAAAAATCTAACCGCTGGCACGAAAACCAAGCTTTATTTAAAACGGGAAGATTTGGTACATGGCGGTGCGCACAAAACGAACCAAGTTTTAGGACAAGCGTTGCTTGCTAAAAGAATGGGCAAAACCGAAATTATTGCTGAAACGGGGGCGGGGCAACATGGAGTTGCATCAGCTTTAGCGTGTGCATTACTGGGTTTAAAATGCCGAATTTATATGGGTGCGAAAGATGTTAAACGCCAAGCACCGAATGTGTTTAGAATGCGACTCATGGGGGCAACGGTGATCCCCGTTGAAACAGGATCTGCAACCTTAAAAGATGCCTGTAACGAAGCATTGCGCGATTGGTCTGGAAGTTATGAAAAAGCTCATTATATGCTTGGTACGGCAGCGGGTCCGCATCCTTTTCCAACCATTGTGCGTGAATTTCAGCAAATGATCAGCCGTGAAGCAAAACAACAAATTCTTGAAAAAGAAGGGCGTTTGCCAGATGCGGTGATTGCTTGTGTTGGCGGTGGCTCAAATGCTATTGGTATGTTTGCTAATTTCATTGATGATAAATCGGTCAGATTAATAGGTGTTGAGCCCGGTGGTCATGGTATCGAATCTGGTGAACATGGAGCTTCGCTTAAACATGGTAAATTGGGGATTTATTTTGGTATGAAATCGCCAATGATGCAAACAGATGAAGGGCAAATTGAAGAATCATATTCGATATCAGCAGGACTTGACTTCCCATCGGTTGGACCACAGCATGCGTATTTAGATAGTATTGGTCGCGCTGATTATGTGTCCATTACCGATGATGAAGCGCTTGATGCCTTTAAGGCCTTATCGCGACATGAGGGCATTATCCCGGCGCTAGAATCATCACATGCACTCGCCTATGCTATGAAAATGATTAAAGAAAACCCCACTAAAGAACAGCTATTAATCGTTAATCTATCAGGCCGTGGCGATAAAGATATCTTCACCGTTTATGATATTTTAAAAGCAAAAGGAGAAGTCGAATGAACCGTTATCAAAAACTGTTTGCCACATTAACAGCCGAAAAACGTGGCGCTTTTGTTCCTTTTGTACCGGTTGGCGATCCAACGCCAGAACAGTCGTTTAAAATCATCCAAACTTTGATTGAGTCTGGCGCCGATGCGTTAGAATTAGGTATTCCATTTTCAGACCCGATGGCCGATGGTCCAACCATTCAAAATGCTAATATTCGTGCATTCAAAGGTGGAATAACCGTTGAAAAGTGTTTTGAGATTCTAACTAATGTGAGAGCGCAATATGCTAATATCCCAATAGGGTTACTTATTTATGCTAATTTAGTTTTCAAAAAAGGTATCGACAATTTTTATGCCAAGTGCGCCAAAGCGGGAGTTGATTCGGTGTTGATTGCCGATTTACCTGTTGAATATGCAAAAGAATTTACAGGGGCAGCAGAAAAATACAATATAGCGCCAATTTTTATTTGTCCACCTAATGCTGATGATGAAGTCATTAAGAATATTGCTAAGCATGGTAAAGGTTATACCTATTTGGTCTCACGTGCAGGTGTTACTGGTGCTGAAAATCGCGCGAATAAACCACTTACTCATTTGTTAAAAAAATTAATTGAGTTTGGTGCGCCTCCGGCTTTACAAGGATTTGGTATTTCCGAGCCAACTCAAGTTAGCGAAGCGATTAAATCAGGTGCGGCTGGGGCAATTAGTGGATCAGCAACGGTTAAAATTATTGAGAAAAATCTTGTTAATCCACAGCAAATGCTTAGTGAATTGGCAAATTTTGTCCAAACAATGAAAAAGGCAACTGGTAAGTAATTTATAGCACAATGTAATAGGCGCAATAATCGACTTGAAAAACGAATTATTGTGCCAATATTAGTTAATCAGTTATGCTTAATTTATTTGGTGTGCACATTAAAATCAACGCGTGATATTTTTTAATAACTTTAAGCTTAATGATAAAACAAGCGTGATTTGCAGTTGCATTTTATTGAAAATGCCGTATAATTCTCATTCATCTATCGCGGGGTGGAGCAGCTTGGTAGCTCGTCGGGCTCATAACCCGAAGGTCGTTGGTTCAAATCCAGCCCCCGCAACCACTTAAATTTTCATTCATAAATCAATCTATCCTGTTATTGTTTGAAAGTTCGAATGAAGTGGCTTCATTATAGTTAGTTTTTTGAATGTAAGCCTCGCATGTCGAGGTTTTTTTTCGTGTTATTATTTAAGCGTAAGTTTAAAAGAAATGTTGGGCTATATGCCCTTTTTTATTTTCTGCAGTGGAGGTTTGTTTGGCTAATATAGAACAGCAATTGACCGATATCATTCAAGAGCCAGTGAATGCACTTGGTTTTGAGTTAGTTGGCGTTGAATACATTCGTGGCCGTTATCCTGTGTTACGAGTTTATATTGATAGTGAAAATGGTATAACTGTTGATGATTGTGCTGATGTTAGTCGACAAATTAGCTCGGTGCTTGATGTTGAAGACCCTATCAAAGATGCATACAATCTTGAAGTTTCATCGCCCGGCATGGATAGGCCTTTGTTTACGCTTGAACACTATCAACGTTTTATTGGTGAAGAAGTCGCAATTAGTTTACGTATTCCTGTTGCTAACCGACGCAAGTGGAAAGGGCGAATTAAGTCTATCGATAGTGAGATGATTACATTAACTGTGGATGATAGTGATGAAGTGTTTGCTTTTAGTAATATCCAAAAAGCGAACATAGTACCTAATTTTAACCTTAAATAGAGTACGGGTGTAAAGGATGAATAAAGAAATTTTAGCTGTTGTTGAAGCGGTATCAAACGAAAAAGCGCTTACGCGCGACAAAATTTTCGAAGCATTAGAAACCGCATTAGCAACGGCCACTAAAAAGAAGCATGCTGTTGATATTGATGTTATAGTAAAAATCGACCATAAAACAGGCGATTATGACACTTTCCGCCGTTGGCAAGTAGTTAATGAAGTGACCCAACCAACGAAAGAAATAACGTTAGATGCAGCACAATATGAAGACTCATCAGTACAACTTGGCGATTATATTGAAGAACAAATTGAATCTGTTGCTTTTGACCGTATTACTACGCAAACGGCCAAACAAGTAATTGTGCAAAAAGTGCGCGAAGCTGAACGTGCCATGGTGATTGACATGTTTAGAAATCGTATTGGTGATATTGTGACAGGTATTGTCAAAAAAACCAATCGTGACAGCGTGATTCTTGACTTAGGTAACAATGCTGATGCCATGATGTCTCGTCATGATATGTTACCGCGCGAAAACTTCCGAATTGGCGATCGCGTTCGTGGTATTTTATATTTAGTTGAACAAAACAATAAACCTGCACAACTTTGCATTAGCCGTTCAAATCCTGAAATGATGGAAGAACTATTCCGCATTGAAGTTCCGGAAATTGGCGAAGAGATGATCGACATCAAAGGTGTGGCTCGTGATCCTGGTTCGCGCGCTAAAATTGCAGTTAGCAGTAATGATCGTCGTATTGATCCTGTTGGTGCATGTGTTGGCATGCGAGGTGCGCGTGTACAAGCTGTATCTAATGAATTTGGTGGTGAGCGTATTGATATTGTTTTATGGGATGATAATCCTGCTCAATATGTGATTAATGCCATGGCGCCAGCCGATGTTGTTTCCATCGTTGTTGATGAAGATAAACATACCATGGATGTGGCAGTCAATGCTGACACATTGCCACAGGCAATAGGTCGTAATGGTCAAAATATTCGTTTAGCATCACAACTTACTGGTTGGACATTAAATGTGATGAGTACCGAAGATTTGCAAGAAAAACACCATGCAGAATCTTTTGCGGCAATCAATAATCTAATTAAACATCTTGATATTGATGAAGGACTTGCACAGTTGTTAGTTGAAGAAGGCTTTACCTCACTTGAGGAACTTGCCTATGTGCCAGTTGACGAATTACTTGAAATTGAAGAACTGGATGAAGATTTAGTTCAAGCTTTAAGAAGTCGAGCAAAAGACGCATTAACTACAATGGCACTAGCAAATAGTGGCGATAAACAACCTGCTCAAGATTTACTTAATCTGCCAGGTATGACACAAGAGTTAGCCTATCAATTTGTGCAACATGACATCATTACTTTGGAAGATTTAGCTGAACAAGGTACCGAGGATCTAAACGATATTGAAGGTTTAACAAGCGAACAAGCTGGCGATTTTATTATGGCTGCACGTAATATTTGTTGGTTTGCAGATGAATAATTGAGGAAAAGTAATACATGACCAAAGTATCAATCGAAACACTGGCTCAAGAGATAAACACTCCAGTGCAAACACTTTTGCAACAGTTTGCCGATGCAGGTATGAAGAAAACCGCATCTGATACTGTTACACAAAAGGAAAAAGAAGCTTTGCTTGCTCACTTAAAACCTCAGCAAGGCCCAACAAAGCTAACATTGCAACGTAAAACGCACTCAACCTTGAATGTGTCAAGCGGTGGTGGCAAAAGCAAAGAAATTAAAGTAGAAGTTCGTAAAAAACGAACTTTTGTTAAACGTGATCCAGCCGAAATTGCCGCTGAACAAGAAAAGGCACGCCTTGAAGCAGAGCAAAAAGCGAAAGAAGAAGCCGAATTAAAAGCGCGCAAAGAAGCTGAAGAACAAGAAAAGAAAGAGGCGCAAGAAGCCAAAAAACGTGCTCAAGAAGAAAAAGCGAAAGCAGCGCAAGAACATTCAGCAGATCCTAAAGTGAAAAAAGCTCAAGAGGAAAAAGCACGGTTAGAAGCTGAAGCGAACGAAATTAAACGTAAAGCTGAAGAAGAAAGTCGCCGAAAATTAGAGGAAGATGCTAAACGTATGGCTGAGGAAGCGCGTAAACTCGCTGAACAATATAATGAGGCTGATGATAGTGATCATACCGAAGATGAAGATTATCATGTGACAACCTCGAAATATGCGAGAGCCGCAGAAGACGATACCGATCGTGAAGTTGAAAGTGCTCGAGGGCGAGGTCGTAGTGGTAAACAGACTAAGCAGAAAAAAGGCAGCAAACTATCGGAAGGCAAAGCAGAACGAGAAGAAGCTCGGGCTGCGACACGTAGTGGTCATAAAAAGAAAGGTAAAAGTACCTTACAGCAGGGCTTTAATAAACCTGTACAAGCAGTTAACCGCGATGTGGTTATTGGCGAGACTATTACTGTTGCCGAATTGGCTAATAAAATGGCCGTAAAAGGCTCTGAAGTCATCAAAACCATGATGAAAATGGGCGCAATGGCAACTATTAATCAGGTTATCGATCAAGAAACGGCGCAACTTGTTGCTGAAGAAATGGGGCATAAAGTGGTGCTTCGCCGTGAAAATGAGCTAGAAGAATCGCTCATGAGCGACCGTGATACCGGTGCAGAAAAAGTTGCACGCGCGCCAGTTGTCACCATTATGGGGCACGTTGACCATGGTAAAACCTCATTACTTGACTATATCCGTAAAGCGAAAGTGGCATCAGGTGAAGCGGGTGGTATTACTCAGCACATTGGTGCTTACCATGTGAAAACAGCAAATGGTGAAATTACATTCTTAGATACTCCGGGTCATGCGGCATTTACTTCAATGCGTGCGCGTGGTGCTAAAGCAACGGATATTGTGGTACTTGTTGTTGCTGCTGATGATGGCGTGATGCCACAAACCATTGAAGCGATTCAGCATGCTAAAGCGGCAAACGTGCCAATTGTGGTTGCGGTGAACAAAATTGATAAACCGGAAGCCGATCCTGAGCGCGTAAAAGGTGAACTTGCGCAATATGGTGTAATGTCAGAAGATTGGGGTGGTGATACCCAGTTTGTTCATGTTTCAGCAAAAGCAGGAACCGGTATTGATCAACTACTTGAAGCTATTTTATTACAAGCAGAAGTCCTTGAATTAACCGCATACGAAACTGGTATGGCAAGTGGTGTGGTTATTGAATCATTCCTTGATAAAGGTCGCGGTTCGGTTGCGACAGTGCTAGTGCAATCAGGTACATTACGTAAAGGCGATATCGTTCTTTGTGGATTTGAATATGGACGAATTCGAGCAATGCGTAATGAACTAGGCAAAGAAGTGACAGAAGCGGGTCCTTCTATACCAGTTGAGATCCTTGGTTTATCGGGTGTGCCATCGGCAGGTGATGAAGCAACTGTTGTACGTGATGAAAAGAAAGCGCGTGAGGTTGCTCTTTATCGACAAGGTAAATTCCGTGATGTGAAACTTGCTCGCCAGCAAAAAGCGAAACTTGAAAACATGTTTACTAATATGACAGAAGGCGATGTTTCTGAGCTTAATATCGTATTAAAAGCGGATGTTCAAGGTTCGGCTGAAGCGATCTCAGATTCATTACTTAAACTGTCAACAGACGAAGTTAAAGTTAAAATTATTGGATCAGGCGTGGGTGGTATCACTGAAACTGACGCATCACTGGCAGCTGCATCAAATGCGATTATTTTAGGCTTTAATGTTCGTGCCGATGCCTCTGCACGTAAAGTAATTGAATCAGAAAACTTAGATCTTCGTTACTATTCAGTAATTTATGATCTGATTGACGAAGTTAAACAAGCCATGAGCGGTATGCTTGCACCAGAGTACAAACAAGAGATTATTGGTCTTGCTGAAGTGCGTGATGTATTTAAATCGCCTAAATTTGGTGCAATTGCCGGTTGTATGGTAACCGAAGGTGTGGTTAAACGTCACAATCCAATTCGTGTTCTACGTGATAACGTGGTTATCTATGAAGGTGAACTTGAATCATTACGTCGCTTTAAAGATGATGTTAACGAAGTGCGTAATGGAACCGAATGTGGTATAGGTGTGCGCAACTACAACGATGTTCGTGTTGGCGATACGATTGAAGTCTTTGAAACTATTGAAATCAAACGTACGATCTAATGACAACGTATTAATGTTATAAGCAAGGTTTAGCCTTGCTTATTCATTTTTTAAGGAAAATAGATATGGCAAAAGCATTTAATCGTTCATCTCGAGTTGGGCATGAATTACAAAAAGAAATTGCAATTATCTTACAGCGAGAAATCAAAGATCCTCGTCTTGGCATGGTCACTGTTTCGGGTGTTGATATCTCGCGCGATCTTGCCTATGCTAAAGTGTTTGTCACTTTTTTAAATGATGATGATCCGCAAGTGATTGAACAAGGTTTAGCGGTACTTAATGACGCTAAAGGCTATATTCGCACGTTAATTGGCAAAGCGATGCGTTTGCGGATCATTCCTGAGATCAAATTCTTTTACGATGAGTCGCTTGTTAAAGGTATGCAAATGTCGAGTTTGGTGGCGGATGTTATCAAGCATGATAACGAGCGTCATAAAGATTAATATTAAAAAAATAGTCCTGAATTTTGTCAAAAAGTTTCAGGTAACTATACGTTTCAGTATAAAATAAATGATGAATATAAAAAGAACTCGCCGTGATCTTCACGGCGTTTTGTTACTAGACAAACCACAAGGCATGACATCCAACGATGCTCTGCAAAAAGTGAAATGGCTATTTAATGCTAAAAAAGCGGGGCACACAGGGGCACTTGATCCATTAGCGACAGGTATGCTACCTATCTGTTTTGGTGAAGCGACCAAATTTTCACAGTATTTATTAGATTCAGACAAACGTTATAGAGTGATCGCCAAACTTGGTGAACGTACAGATACCTCAGATGCGGATGGCCAAATTATTTGTACCAAACTTGTTAAAGTGAACGAATCGCAAATTAACCAAGCTTTAATGCATTTTCGAGGTGATATTTTACAAGTACCGACCATGTTTTCGGCTTTAAAATATCAAGGTAAACCACTTTACGAATATGCCCGCCAAGGTATTGTCATTGAACGTGAAGCTAGACCTATTACCGTTTACGAAAATCAATTTATCCAATTTGATGCTATAAAAAACGAATTAACGCTAGAAATACACTGCTCTAAAGGCACCTATATTCGAACTATTATTGATGATTTGGGCGAATTACTGGGTTGTGGGGCACATGTTATTTATTTAAGGCGTTTGCAAGTATCTAATTATCCGATTGATAAAATGATCAGTTTAGATGCATTACAAAATAGGACAGAAAAGGATGAACTGTTAATGCCTGTTGATAGCCCGTTACAAGATCGTCCAAAAATAACGCTGACTGATGCACAAGGTAAAGATATATTGTTAGGGCGAACCATTGAATTTGAAAGCGCTACACAAGTTGAAACCTTGGTGCGAATTTATCAAGGCAAGCAATTTATTGGCGCCGGCGTGATGCAAAGTAACAAATTATCGCCAAAGCGATTAATATCAACCTTGTAATGAATTGGTTATTTTTATTTAAATGCTAAATTTAATTTTCAACAGTAATTAAAAAGCTAACGATAAATTAAGTTTAGCGACAGAAAAACACCGAGTTGCTTAGAATTCAAGATTAAAATGATCTTCTAAAAACGTATAAGGTATTTTCAATACAATTATGTCATGCGGTTTGACCTAATTATAAAAGTGAACAAACCGCTTAAGCTTTTACTTTTTATCTTTTGAATCCTCGAATATTTAATTTATTGGAATTACTCGCCTTATTTAAAATAATTTAAAAAACTACAGTAATAAATATACATAAAAAACAAAACTAACGATTGATCACCAGTTAGCGATATGGCACTTATATCATAAAGAAAAATAGCCGTCACCGATTTGGAAAAACGTTTTATGACCGATTGTCGTCCCTTTATAACGAGTTAAAGAAAACCCGATTAAAGCTTTTATCCCTTTAACTAGTAAGAAAGAACGTTATTAAACTATCAGTGATGGTATTAAACGACGGTTTTATGTTGAAAAGCCCATTGAAGATAAGTTAAGACGCAAGCTAAACGCGATAACAGAACCTATCTGGACGAAATGCTGCATGTTGACAACGAGTGTTTACCTAGAATATTTCCATTTATAACACCGAAAGACCCTATCAGGCATTAAATATGAGTAGAAAACACGAAAACAGGTAGCATAATTTTCTACGTCAGTTTTGTTCTCATCATGGGGTATTTACACAACTGTTCCCTTTATCAAGTATAGATAACGTTTCTTTTATCTGCATAAAATCAAACCAATCCCAACAACATGCCCGCCTAGCACCTTCACCATTACTAACACCCAACCACTTTTTTTTCGGTTTTTATCATCAAGTACATCGACTTTTAACCACACGTTATCTTGTGCATCTATTGCTTGATTGTTGTTTGTCGATAACTTTGTATCATTTATCTCGACCCGTAATGCCGTGCCCACAATCAGTGTGCTACTGGGTATATTACTCGCTTGTAAAAGGTGCTTAGTCCATGCAGCCGTGTTTTCGACTAAAGATAACTCCCCATTGGGTTTGGTTACTTTGGCAATAGCAGCCTCATTTTTTATCCATAATGTCTTTATCTCAGTTTCTGATGACTGAATTTCAATTTGTAACCAGACAACCTTAATGTCTTGACTTAGTAAGTTTAGGGATAATCATAAATTACTTCGTTCTGGTAGCAAATCCGCTTCGCGTAACCGAACATCAAGGCGATTCATTGTTTTCACATCCTCAATATTTTTAAAAAATGGAAAGTGATCGAGCGATACAATGACAGTGCCAACCTGTTTATCATTTTGATTAATAGGAATAATTTTATGCGCTTCTGGATAATCCTTTGCATTTAGTGGTGCTGGAATGTAAACAATTAGTGAGGTACCAATTCGTTTAGGAAATATAGCTTCAACTCTTTCCATCAAATCAATTTCAATATAGCTATCTATAAAAACATTAGCCAATTTAGTCACAAAGGTTGTGATTTGCTTTAACAGCTGTAAATCTTCAGATTTAGTGAAAAAAAAGTCAATATCAGAACTAATCAGAGCGTCATCAAAAAATGATTTATCAACATTATAAGTAATAACCTGCCCGACACTTGTCGGTTCACCATCAATAAAAAAAATCTGCGTATCATTGTTCTTTTCAATTTTTTGGTAGGCTAAAGCAAGCTTTTTCATCCCAAAATCAGTAAAACCCTCAGGGCAGTAGACTAACTCTTCTGGTTTCGCTCTTATGGTGTTTTTAGATAGGTACCAACGCATGTTTGAATCAAAACTATCTTGATAAGCCTTTAAGGCATTTTCTAAACGTTGATAAAAATCAGTAAAAGTGAGTGTTGTTGTCTTTGGTAAATAAAGTATGATACTAAACTGAATATCGTCTGATTCAATGTATTTAGTCATATTAATCTCTTTATGTTAATTACAGTAATGGAACCCAAATTGCACTGATTGAAGGGTAGGAAGCCTTGTTTAACATCTTCAAAAAAGCATTATAGGCAAGGGGGGTCATAAAAACCCAACAGCAGTGAGCATATGGATGAGCAGAACAAATTTTGTCATGTTTTTCGGCTTGTCTTTTGAATCCCTTTATTTTTTGCTTACCCAATCGTTTTAATTTTGGCTGACCTGTTTGGGTATTAAATTTTGTTCGGCTAAACATCAAGGAGTCATAATTGGCTTTCATTTCAAGCAACAAACAAAATTGTTCCAGCCAACCATCGAAATCAGCTTTTCCTGCAGGGCCTTCATAAAGCCATTCTTTGATTTCTAGCGACATTTTACCCGTTTTCGGATTTTCTGTACGCGCCCAAGATTCGCCAGTAAACGCACACTGGTAATCAGCTGACAGATCGCTCATATTACGGCGAAACATTTTTTTCGTAATAAATGATGAAATAGAGCAGTTACACCGTTGGCTTTTTTCAAGCTGATCTTCTTTTATTCTAACCATTTTTTCAGCGATTGTAGCTTTAATCAATTCTTTTTCATGATCAGTTAAGACTCTTATATTATAATATTTAGCCATCTCAATATCATGTTGTATCTCTTTAATTTCTTTTTCACAATTATCAATAAGGGTTAATAACTGTGTTTCTGTTAACGCTGGACTAATTGGTTCGCCTCGTCTTAACCTCTCAAGTTTTTTCTTATAAGAATTAATATGATATGTTTGTATTAGTTCGATCTCTTTTTCTAATTCTGCTATTGCCTCTGGTGTATCGGGCTCTATATCATCTTCTCCAGTCATATCAATTATTTCATTATCTTCTAAAGCCTTATTTGTTACTGATTCTATCGCTTTAAATATAGCCATATAAATCATAGGGTCTTGATATACAGGGTAGATATGATGATGTGTTTTTTTGGGTTCCAAAATAGGCGTAGAGCTTATTTCATAACCTGGAGGATAATCCGATGTTTCTTTGCTAGTCTGATAAGCGATTATAGAAGCTCCCATTATCGCTAGTATTTCTTCAATCAGAATAAGTATCGGCATGATTGTTTTTCCTTAAAGTAATCCTTTTTGCTTTTTCTCTGCAATAATAAGCAAATCTTCATATTGTTTTTCTGGAATATGATCCTTTTTTTCAATCCAATCTTTAATTATTGGATTATTCTTATAACCCGGCGTTACGGCTTCCCCGTATAAAAATGCCTCGATAAGTGCTTCTTTCGTAAAACCGAGGGCAATAAGGTAGTTATAAGTTTCTTTTAATCGCCGAAATAACTTATTAATATCTTCGTCTGGTAAAGTTAAACGTTTATCATTTTTGATCTTATGCGTTACTTGCCAAAGGTACTCTTCATCTTCTTGATGAGATACAGCATTCATTTGTTCTTTACAAAATTGCATTATAATTTACCTTTTATTAGGGAATAGTAATGATTATTATGAAAATAGATCCAGTCAACGATATTTAATGTAAATAGTTTAAATTGTTTAGGTGTGAGCACATTTTGTAGCTTGTTTAAGACACGTGGATCATAATAACGTAATAATGCATTACGTTTATTAGGTAATTGTAAATGTAATTGGTTTTCTAGTTGGTTAAATAAATAATCTAAGCTAAGAATTGAAATTAACCACATAACAGATGGATACGTTTTTTCAAGCTGCAATAGTGAATTTTGTACATTTTTATCAACTTGCATAATATCGATAAGCCAAGGCCCTGCAAAAGCGACCTCTTTATTGTTTGGACGGATAAAAAGTGGTAATGTATTTTTATCTTGAATAATTTCATTTTGAAATAAGCGTTCATATTCTAGCCCATCGACTAATACATAAAGCGAGAGTTTATATCTGGATTGCTTTTGTTGTTCCAAAAATGTTTGATAAGAAATATGTTGATTTAACATTATTCATCTCCTAATATCACTAGCATTTGCGCTTTTTCTGCAGCTCGTATCAAACATGGTAAACAAATTTTTTCATTAGCCTCTGAAGTAACTTTGGGTAATGTCAAAGAAGTAATTGATTTTGTTGCTACCCCCATCTTCTGCATCACATTGCATTTAAGATAGATATTATCCTGTGTACCCAGTTCGATGCCTTCACTGCTGATTTTGATATAAGAGCCACCGCAAATGAGCGTTAGTTCATCGCTCGCTGTGATAGTTACCTCACCATCGACACTATCCACTTTAATATCTTGCTTGGCAGCCATATTGAGGTTGGCATTTTGGGCTTGCACCTCGATATCGCCTTGGTTGGCAAACAGTTTCATGCCTGATTTTTGGGCAAATAAGCCAATCGCCTCGCCCGCTGAAAGGGTGACGTTGTTTAAAGCGTTAATATCGGTTTGATGTTCGCTGGTTAAGGTCAGGCTGTTAGCTGTCGATAGTTGGATATTTTCAGGGCTGGTTAGAGCCATGCCTTCTTGCGCATAGGCCAGTAAGCCACTTTGGGTTAGCTGAGTTAAGTTGGCTTTAAGTTGGTCTTGGCTGTCGGTATCGGCGCTGTGCGCTTCGGACTGGGTAGCGGCATTTTGTAGGGCTTTGGCAATGGATAAGGCATTTTCAATTTGGGCAATGGCCGCTTGCATATCGAGCTGTTTGCCTTGCGCTTTTGGCTGGGTTTGGGTGGTTAAGTATAAGCCTTTATTAGCGGCAATCGCCCCCCATTCGTCGGTGCGCAGTTCAAAGCCCTCACCACGTTGTCCTTTTTTATTATCGACCAAATGCCCCAAATTAAGTTGGCTTTTGCCGTATTCGGTGGCGATTTTAATATGCTCTTGCCCGCGTTTATCATCCATGCGCAGTTTGTTATTAGCCGGCGTGCGAATCACATTGCGGTGTTTGTTAATGGTGGTAATAGGGTCAGGGTGAGCACTGTCATGCATCGCATGGGCGATATATGGCCTATCAGGATTGCCTTGCATAAAGGCAATGGCTACTTCAGTACCGTCAATTAACGGAAAGTGAAAACCATAGGTGTTACCCGCATAAGGTTTGGCTAAACGTACCCATAAGCTTTCCGTGCCACTTTTCCATTGTTTCAGGTCAACATTAAATTTAACCCGATAGCGCCCTTGCGGGTCGATATAACCATAGGTGTCATGATTAGGACTGGTGACACGGGCAGGTAAAGTGCCACTGACTTGCGGCCAACGTATGGGCGCGGGACGATAGGGTTTTAAGGCTTGATAAGGAATGGCGGTAAAGGTGAGTTCATAAGCATCAGTGCGGTTACCCTGCCCCTGTACAC
>NZ_JBXSQJ010000023.1:0-38271 GCF_057063585.1 Gilliamella sp. X-60
CCATTTATAGAAAGTTGAATTACCCATGCCATATTTACGACAGAGCTCCTTGACAGGAATACCGGCTTCAGCTTCTTTTAAAATAGATACAATCTGATGTTCAGTCATTTTTTTCATAATTAAATCCCCTTTACTTTTATCATAGAGAATTTTCTACTTTTTTGCTGTACTATTTTAGGGGATAGTTACATACCTAATCCACTTATCTAGGATTGATTTACCCACACCTAGGTGGTTAACCAGTTCGCTTATAGGAAGGTGAGTATGAGATAACGTATAATCGACTGATTGTTGTTTGAATTCGACGCTAAATTTTCTGATCATGATAATTTCCTCCTATGACTTGTATTTATATCATAGAGGCGATTTCTGTCCACTTTTTGGGCGAGGAACATAGCCAAAAAATTATGAAAATGTCAGCAGGGCGATTATTTGACTAGCTAATAATATTGATGATTTAAAGGGAGTTAGCTGACGATATTAATAACGGATTGCAACCCATTTCGATCATGATTTTATTGAGTTTTAGTAATGGCAATCCAACCAATGAATTAATATCATCGCCTTCTAATTTATCAAACAGAGTAATGCCCAGTTCGTCACATTTAAAACTGCCTGCGCATTGTAGTGGCATCTCTTTAGCAATATAAGCATCAATTTCCGCATCGTTTAATGAACGAAAGGTCACTTTAAATGGTTCGCAAATGCTTGTTGATTGCATTGATTGTGTATTAATGACGGTCATTCCCGTATAAAAATAAAAGGCTTTACCACTGCTGTTTTTGAGTTGTGCACGTGCGTTTTCAACAGTATGTGGTTTGCAAACGATTTGATTATCTAAGACACCAACTTGATCCGATCCGATAATTAAGCTATTCGGATAGTCTGTCACTAATGATTGCGCTTTAAGTTTTGCTAGCCGAACTACTAATTGCTGAGCTGATTCGCCGACTAGCGGTGTTTCATCGCATATAGGTGGCACACACTCGAAAGGGATAGCTAATTTTTCAAGTATCTTTTTACGTGATGGTGAAGTCGAGGCTAATATGATTCTCATTTTAATTATCTCTTAAAATCCAAGCTGAAGGATGCGCATTAAAACCGATATGAGCATAATAATCAACTGCCTGTGGTGCAGCTAGTAGAGTAATTGAACATGATTTGTCAGTATTGTTTTTCACTTCTTTAATTAATTGCTTTCCGATGCCTTGTCGTTGATAATTTTCATCCACCGCGAGATCTGCCAAATAAGTGATATAAACAAAATCCGTTAAACAACGCGCAATGCCAATCAATTTATCATCATGCCAAGCAGTTACCACCAAATTAGCATTATCTAACATAGCTTGAAAGCGTACGGTATCGTTAAGTGGACGACGCTTGCCTAATGAACAATGACGATAAAGGGTGGTGGCTTGTTCGAGTGTCGGTTTGACATCAGTACGATAAATAATGCAATTCATGTTGATCTCCATCATAAAACGAATAAAAATAATTAAGGATTACATTTAAAATTAGTATCATACTAGCTAGGTAAAACCTATTTTAGTTTCGCTGAATATATAATCTAATCTAATCTATAACAAAGCAAGGAGGGAGTTATGTACAAAAAAATTTTAGTTCCTATCGATGTGCTTGAAGATGAATTAACAAAAAAAGTGATTCCACATGTAGAGTGCTTAGCCAGATTGTCTAATGCTGAAGTCATCTTTTTTCATGCCTTGCCTGTTTCATCGGCTATTATCAATGCTTACTCTTTTGGATTTGATGAATTTAAAGATCATGCAACAGTACAAACAGAACAATACCTTCATCAATTAATGGATTCGATTAATTTACCGCATGAACATTTATCGTTTTCTATCGCATTTGGTCATCCAAGAGATGAAATCCTTGCATTAGCTGACGAAATCAAACCAGACTTAATTATTTTAGGTTCACGTCGTCCTAATATTTCAACACATCTTTTAGGATCGAATGCTGCTGGGGTGGTTCGTGGTGCTCAAACTTCGGTATTGGTGGTCAGATAGATTTTAGCTTATATGTTGAGTATGATTTTGGTTGTTATTTGCTGTTGTAATCTAAATTATTTTTAATCAGTATAGCTAGGCAAACGGGGGGAATGTACAGTAAAAATGACCCCCGTGAAAATGATTAAGTTTTTAATTTTTAGTCAATTAACGTTTAATGTTTAAAAAAAATAATCAACCAATTCACTTTATAAGGCGCTTATATCACTGCAAAAGAATTTCAATATGCTTTGAATTTTCAGGTGGTGAGTCGGTTATTAACGACGTTTGATGTTAATAGATAATTGAAAAAATAAATTAAATAAAAATATTAACTAAATTTTTGTGTGACTTTGGGTTGATATTTTATTAAGTTAGTATAAAACTCTGATATTTTTTAGTATTCAAAACCGAACTACAATAAAAAACACTAAAGCAGCCACGATGTTGATCCTTTTCTTTGATATAAATTAAAAAATTTTATAAAAGCTACATTTACAAAACCATGGCAACTTATTTATACTTTCCATAGATTTGATGAACAAAAAATTTCCATAAAATAAATATAGATTGTAATCAAGGATTGAAAGCATGCGAAGGAATAGCCGTTTGATGGCCTGTCATAAATTACAGGTAATTACAAAACAAAAACTATCCGTTTTAAGTTTTTCTAATTCGCAAATATTTTGCGATTGCCATTGCTCAAAATCAAGGTTTCTATCTTTCCTTATCAGACGACAATTTATCGGTATTAGCTTGTTATTAATTTTTAATAGCAATGTTGTAAGTGCTGTAAATACGGAAAATACCTATGTTGCAGAAACAGCTAATGTTATTATGGGTAGCGCACCTTATATAAGTTTTGATGGAGGTAGAACCAAAATATCAAGCACTGAAGATACGCTTTGGATGAGTTATAAAATGGGTAATAAAACTTTTCGATATACCCCAGCAAACAATCCCTCGTCACCACAAAATCCTATTTTATTACCAGAGTCGTTCAAAACGTTTGCCGATATTGATTCGGTCGTGCCTAAAAATCAATCAATACCGGATTGGGCAGAACTTCATGAGCAAGAAATACAATTTAATAGCCGTGACAATAGAGAATATTTTTTCGATGATGATGGCGACAAGATTAAGTCAGGAGCCGGCGAGCTAACACTAATCATAGCTGATAACGGAGATCATCTAGTTGATGAAGATTGGTGGATAAGTGAGCCTCAATTTGGTTATAAGCGTAGTGATCCTATTGATCCTTGCCGTTATAGCTATAGATTGATTTTAAAGTCTAGCATTTCATCAGTTACGACCGAATTAGGGATACCATCTGAGTCTTCAGGGGTGCCTGAAAATGTCTGGAAGCAGGACAGATGGTCTTTTGAGAAACTATTTATTGTACATGTTAAACCTACAGTTTCTAATCCCTACGTCTGTTGGGCATTTCCAATATACCAAGATCCAAGAGCTGATCATATAGGAAAGGAGTGGAAATCAGGCACTATTGATATTGACGATCCAAACGATATTTATTTGTATAGAGGGCGAAAGAGAGGGTTTTTACTGCAAAATATTAACCAGCCTTCGTCTAACTTTCCAACCATTGCCGGCGATTCTTTACAGTTTACTTTAACCGTTGCCGGTATCTTGCATAACGAACTAAGTTATAGTAAACAGCCAGCAAATTCGAATATTAATTTAACTATTAATGGCGTGGGTGAATATGATGATATTACGTACTATGGTCGATTCCCTAATGAGGCTATAATTACTCTATTAGGACCCAAAGAAGGGCAATCAGACACATCTTTCACCCCTACAACTTTTATAATTTATGCTGATAAAGCTAAAACTAAACCTATATATAGTTTTACAATCAGTCAATGGATCATTAAATCAAATTACAATCAGCCAACATTTAAAGAAAGTAGTGCATACTGTGAACGTATAGGGTATAGACTTCCGACTATACCAGAGTTAACCAATATGAAAAATCCTAAACTGGATTGGAATCAAGGTTATCCTCCTAGTCGTGAGGAATATGTGGCTCAAGCTCAACTTAAAGGGGGATTCTATCCTGAATGGGGGAGTCGAGAATTATGGCGACTTCCTTGGGGATCAAATACTGAGGTTTGGGTAAGCAATCATCATAAAAATGATAACTATTACTTAGTTGATTCGTATGGACGAATATCTTCAAAGCCAATGACAGCAAAAGCGGGACGGACGTTTTGTATCTCACCGTAATATTGAAAAGGTAGTTTTTCTGCAATAAAAAAATCGAATAAAATTTATTTGGGTATGATTTTAATTTTATTGAATTTTTAGATGAAATCAACCGCCATGTAGGCGGTTTCATTTATTGATGTTTCACAATAAAACAACAGTGAATCTGTTTGTTACGTTTAAAATCAAGCGATAGCGTTTTATTGGTAATTTCTTGATAGGTTAAACCTAGGTTTTGCATACCAACACTATCCATTTTAAAACCACGCTTATTATTCGAAAAGATAATTGTTCCATTAGGACGTAACAAGCGTTTTAAATCGGTCATCAATTTTAGGTGATCACGCTGAACATCAAAGGTTTCGTGCATGCGTTTCGAGTTTGAAAATGTAGGCGGATCGATAAAAATTAAATCGAATTGCTCATCAGCCTGAGATAAATAGAGCAAACAATCAGCCTGAATTAATCGATGTTTTTTACCCGTTAAACCGTTTTGTTTTAAATTGCGATCAGCCCATTCCAAATAGGTGCGTGACATATCGACCGTGGTGGTTGATTTTGCTCCGCCAAGTCCGGCATAAACTGTTGCGCTACCTGTATAGGCAAATAGATTTAAAAAGTCCTTGCCGGCACTCATTTCACCAATCATTTTTCGTGCTAAGCGATGATCTAAAAACAAGCCGGTATCTAAATAATCGGTCACATTGACCCAAAATGCGGTTTTGCGTTGATTAATTGGGTATTCATGTACTAAAAAATAGTCCTGCTTTTGCCCAAGCTTTTGGTATTGCTGTTTACCTTTTTGCTTTTCACGCGTTTTTAATACTAGCTGATCGGCAGTAAGTTCAAGTACTGACATGGTTGCATTGATAATATCAAAAAGTCGCTGGCGCGTTTTTTGTGGATCAATATTTTTAGGTGCGGCATATTCTTGCATTACTATTTTATCTTTATAACGATCGATAGCAACGTTGTATTCAGGTAAATCCGCATCATAAAGTCGATAGCATTCTAGCTGTTCTTGAGCCGCCCATTTTTCTAACTTTTGTCTATTTTTGCGTAATCGATTAGCAAAGTCTGTAGCTGGCAACGTTGGATTATTGATTGGATGTTCAGTGTTACGCTGAGCAATGACATAATTTTTTTGTATACAGTCCAGCGGACCATTTTTGGCTTTGAATTGTCTGTCTGCTCGCATTTGTAAGCAATCTAATAATTGTGGTGCGCCGCTAAATAGCGATAATTTCCACCCACCAAAATTTTGTTTAATTTGTTGACCGAGTGCCGTATGCAAAGCAATAAGTGCTGGCTCACTTTCTAAGCGTTCGCCATAAGGTGGATTGCTAATAATCATACCGGTTGTTTGTGCTAGTAATGGATTACTTAATTGCGTTACATCTTGCACTGAAAACGTAATTAAATCACCCACACCTGCTTGGATGGCATTTTGTTTGGCTCGTTCAAGTACTGCTGAGTTATTATCGTAACCAATAAAAGGGGTATTGGGTTTGCAAACATTTTGTTTGGCTGAAAATAATAGCTCATTCCATAAAGTTGGATTAAAGCCTTTCCAAGCAAAAAATCCCCATTGTTTGCGTTGTAATCCCGGTGGGATTTTTGATGCAATCATAGCGGCTTCAATCAGTAGCGTGCCCGAACCACACATTGGGTCAAGTAATGGTTCATCACTTTGCCAACCTGAACGCATAATAATGGCAGCAGCAAGGGTCTCTTTTAATGGTGCTTGCCCCGTTTGCTGGCGATAACCACGCTCATGTAAGCTATTACCACTCAAATCTAAAGACAGTGTGACATGGTTTTTATTTAAATAAGCATGAAGCCGAATATCTGGATCTTGCTTTGCTACATTGGGTCGTTGGTTGGTATTACGTAAAAAATGATCGACAATAGCATCTTTGATCTTAAGTGCACCATATTGGCTATTACGAATAAACTCATTAACACCAACAAAGTTAATCACAAAAGCGTTATCGACAGCAAAAATATCAGTCCATTTAATATTGAACACGCAAGAATACAGATCTAAATCGCTATAGATATCAAATTCGGCTATTGGCAATAAAATACGCGATGCTAAACGTGACCATAATAGTGATTGATATAAAGTTGTTTCGTTGGCATCAAAATAGACACCGCCTTGCGTAATCTTACAATTGGTTGAACCAATTTGTTCTAACTCTTTTTTTAATAACTCTTCAAGCCCGCGAGATGTGCTGGCAAATAGCGTTTTCATGCATAATCCACTTTACAATAAAATTGCTGGCATTATACCGACTAATTGCAATAGTGGGAAATAAAGGCTGAATTTAACAAGAATATTGTTTAATGAGTGATAATAATTTTGTAAGGAAGTTTAATGAAATCTATACATTTAAGTACAGATAAAATTTGTAATTTTACTTATCAAAAAATATTTGATAAGTGCATTGATTTTATTTTTTTGTGGATTCTGGAGGTTGCACTGTTTTAGAGAGTAGTGACAATACTTTTCCATTCTCAAGATAGGGTGATAGTGGTAGTTTTTATAATTTTGATGACAAATAGTCAAAACAAGCCAAAGCAGAATCAGCCCAATATAAAGCTGATAGGGTTGAATTAGGTTTAGTCAAATATTAAAAAGTCAGTATGAACATTATTGGTTAACCAAACGCCATTATCAGCTAGATAAAACTTAAAGCCTTGTTGATGCATTAGTAAGGCTTTTACCTTTAATACAATAGGTTTACCGTGGCGTTTCCCTACAGTATTAGCTGTCTGTTCATTAATAGATAAATGGACATAATGGCGATCACCTGCAATTAATCCTTGTTTTTTTATTGAATCAATAAAGCGCGTTGCTGTGCCATGATATAAAAATTCAGGTGGCACCTGTTCAACATATTTAATTTTAACTTGTTGAGTTGAATGTCCTTGTGCTGCGCGTATTTTTAAACCATCTTCTGAAATCGTAAAACGTCTTTTATCGCTTGTTTTGACAACTTCTTCGATTAATTCTTTGGTAAGTGATTCACCATGTTGATTAGCTTGTAGGATCAAGATATTAATATCGACCCATCCTTCAGTATCTAAGGTTATACCAATAGTTTCTGGTTGATGTCTTAAAATATAACTTAAAAATTTACTCGTTTTATTTAATTGATTGTTCATGTTTTATATCCTTTATTCTTCCTATCAACTATTATAGATCTTATCAATCCCTTTAAAAACTTGTAAGTTATACCCTTTTATAGTCGATTGTGGTTTAGGGATAGGCTTGTTCCCTTGAGCTATGTAACTGACAACATAAAACTTTATACTGATATTAATTGCATTCCTTTTGCAATGGGTGGCTTTTCCTTTTGCATATCCAATCAATAAATCATTTAAAAACAAATATTTTTTATTTTAACGGTATAGAATCCTGAATTATTTTTACATGTGTAGTATCGGAAGGCACGATTGCTATTTGCGGTGAAGACGATCAAACGCATTTGGTAAGTAAAATGGGTATGAAAAGTTAATCATGCCCAATTGCATAGTTTAAATCTACAAGGCAAGTTCCACAATCGACGTTAATCAAAATAAGTTTAGTAAAAACCGTGCATCTCAAACATTAATAAAACATCGATTCAGCGTTAATGATTGTACAATGTTTAATGGGCTTTATTGTGCCTTTAATAATGTCACACAGTAAGGTAGCTGACTGTTTCCCCATTTTAAACAAAGGTTTACAAATTTTGCATAAACTATCTAATTCATTGTATTTAAGTTCTTTAGAGGCACTAAAATACGATATCGTAAGTGGTTTAGTCAGTTTTGCTTTACTTTCATTGGCTTGATGTAATGTTCCCAAAACCATGCAATCAGGTGAACGATGATGTTGCTCTTTAAAATGATTTTCGTGTAAGTAATTTAAGCTAAAGTTATCGGCACAAATCACAGCAGTGGGTGTTTTTGTGCCGTTTATTAATTTTTTAATAGCCGATCTAGCATGTTGATAGGTAAAGCAGCCTTGAATAATATACCTGGGTTCGATAGTAATATTTGCGCGTAACAAAGCTTGCTTATAACCTTGCTGCAAAAGTACTGAATTCATCGTTTTATCATCATTAAGTAAAATGGCAATTTGGTTATGATGATTATCAATCAAATATTGTGTCATTTGATACCCAATGAATAAATGGTCAAAGTGAACACAAACAAAATCAAGTGAAAAATGATTAACTAATACAATGGGGGGTAATGTGCTTTTATAAGAGAACAGTGTTTTTAAGTATGGGGCATCATTGATAATAATAATCCCATCAAAGGCATTTTGTGCCACATAACGAATAATATGATGGATATCACTTTTTTTATTATAAGGAAACTGCAGATAAAACAGTTGATACTGTTCTTCTTTTAAAACTTGCTCTAAACCAATATTGATTAAGCTTTTTGAAAACAGTTGGTTATCAATAATTAATATTTTTTTACTATTATGTATTGGTTGATAGGGGTTGAAGTTTTTTGATGTGTCCATATTTAACGCCTCAATAGCTTGATAAACACGTAACTGAGTTTGAGGCGATGTCAAATGTGGCTTTTTTAATACTCGAGAAACTGAAGCAACAGAAATATTAGCTTTTTTGGCAATCGTTGATAGGGTAATTTTTGTCATAATCACGCTTAAAAGTGGATTAAAGTGACTTATTACTTTACCGATATCAGGTTGATTTGTAAGCGATCAAATTTTGTTTTGTCGATCTATGTTCCAAAATATCTATGACAGATATCTAAAGAAGTTTAAATGGATATGTTTTATTAAAGCTATGGCATAAGTAATATAACCATATTATATAGTGTGGACGATCTACTTACTTGAATAAAAGAATGATTATTAAAAATTTAGGTACAGATTAGTGTTTTATTCTATTAACAAAAAAGATAGAATCAAGCCATACTAAAATAAGATGGATAAAAGGAATTTTATATGAAACTGAAATTTTTATTGGGTGCAATTTTATTTATGTTTAGTTATTGTGCCTGGGGGCAATTACTTAATATTAACCCTAAATATCGTGGTGAACCATTTTTTATGAGTGTTGATATGCACCAATTGCAACAAGATTGCGCTAGAAACGAAGATGAATATCATCAACTCGATAAAAAAGAAAAGCTAAAATATGATAGCCGTTGCCCACTCAACAATTTGAAATTTGATTTTAAACAGTTAGATAAATTAATCGATGATGATCCTATTGTCTATAATGGTAATGATTTTCAACTAAAATTAAGCATTAGCCCAACTAATCCTAAGAATAAAAACGAGGAAGATTTACCTAATTCAGGGCGAGATATTACGTTATCTTTAATCAGCAAAAATCAGGTAATTGATAAGCTTTTTTTAGCAAATAACTCTTTTTCTAATAATCCTACTCTTTGGAATGGCTATCAGCATTACTATATTGCCCCAAGTGGCGATATTTACACATTATTGTCAATAAAATCAGAACCGATTGAGTCTGAGTCAGGGACGTTTCCTACATTATGGAAGCATTACAATATTGACTCGAGTAATATGAAATTTGGGCTTAAAGAGATGCAAATCAATATGCCAGAAGCAACTTATCAAATTATTTATCCTAACCAATTTAATACTAAATTTCACCAAGGCGCTGTTGAATATGGTTTAACATTAGAAGAATCCATTGCACTGTTTAATCAATCAGCTAAAAATGGATCTTCTGATTATAGTCTTGATTTTAGAGTCTATCGTTATTATCAAGATCAGCTAAAAGAGAAAGTAAAGCAGCTTGATAATAAAAAACAACAGCAAGATTCATTGCTGGCATTGGAACAAAATATAAATACAGCGTGTTTAATTACACCAGCGCCGATTTATGAAAGTGATATTGAACCTTATTTAGATAAAGTTTTGACTTGCTTAATTGATCAACATCGGCAGGCAATCAAACACGTGGAAGATGAGTTAGCCAATTAGTATTATTTGGCAATCAATATAATAAGTAAGTATAAATTTTATTAGTAAAGATAATTCGTTATTGGTGAAGACTAAAAAATTCTCTTATTTGTTTGAATAGTCAAATAACCTGTGAAAATGTAAACTGCTAAATTCATTTTCGAGTATTATCAAAAGCTCAGTATCAACAAAGCCATCTTAATGATGGCTTATCGTTTTAATGTTCAGAATCACAGTCAATTGAAATCTATTCATCTAATGCTATTGTCATGTATCTTTTTCCGCTATCTTTGACAATATAGTGATATAATTACCGCTAAATTTTTTATTGGGTTTATAAATATGTCTGCATGGAATATTGCTATTGTGGGGGCGACAGGCCAAGTTGGCTCTGCGCTAGTTGAGTTGCTACAGCAACGTAGTTTACAAGACGGTAGTCTAAAAATTGAAAATCTCTATCTAGTAGGCAGCGATAACAGTGCTGGTGAAATTGTTCGTTTTGCTGGCAAAAATTTAACAGTGATTGACAGTACACAAATGGACTGGAGCGAGTGCCATTTTGCTTTTTTTGTTGCTGATGCTAAAACCAGTGAAAAGTATGCGCAAGTCGCAGCACAATCGGGATGTGTAGTGATTGATGCAAGTGGTTATTTTGCTCAGCAAGATCATATTCCATTAGTGGTACCTAAAGTTAATAATAGTGTATTGACCGAATACCGTAATGAAAACATTATCGCCGTTGCTAGTGCCACTGTATGTCAGTTGTTGCGTTGTGTTGCTTCGTTAACTGATATGGAATTATTAACAAATTTACATGCGACTAGTTTTATCCCAGCATCATTGTATGGCAAATCTGGCGTGGATGAACTGGCAGGGCAAAGTGCTCGCTTGTTAAATGGTATGCCGGTTGATAATCAACTGTTTGATAAGCAATTAGCTTTTAATCTATTACCGGTATCGCACGAACATCACGATGCAATACTCGGAGAAAAATCCCAAGTTGATCAAATCCGTAAAGTATTGAGTAATTATGAACTTCCTGTCTCTATCGAGTCAGTGATTGTGCCCGTGTTTTATGGCGTATCACAAGCCATTAATGTATCAAGTAGTTTGCCAATTGAATTAGATATGGCACGCTTTGGTGAATTTGGTGTTGAAGTACAAGGCGATAATTTGCCAACGCCAGTGACCGAAGTCAGTACCGAATCAGAACACAATTTGGTTATAAAATTGGCTAATTTAAGACACAGTTATGGTCATTATGAACAAATTCAATTTTGGTCAGTGGCCGATAATATCCGTTATTTAGGGGCATTGATGTTAATTGAGACGCTTGAGATTCTGATTAATGACTACCTGTAAAATTGCCCTGGGTATTGAATATGATGGCAGTGGTTATTTTGGCTGGCAACGCCAGCAATCTGTCGATTCTATTCAAGAGCGGCTAGAATCTGCGTTATCCATTATTGCCAATGCGCCAATCAACGTATTTTGCGCCGGTCGAACCGATGCCGGCGTGCATGCGACAGGACAAGTGGTGCATTTTGAAACCCAAGCTGCGCGCTCACCGAGTGCTTGGACAATGGGGGTTAATTCGCATTTACCTGATAATATTGCAGTGCGCTGGTCACAAATAGTTGAGGATAGTTTTCATGCAAGGTTTAGTGCGACAGCTCGACGTTACCGTTATGTGATCTATAATCATCGCTATCGCCCTGCGATTTTAGCTAAAGGGGTGTCACATTATTATTTGCCATTAAACGAAATATTAATGCACCAAGCTGCGCAGTATTTATTAGGTGAAAACGACTTTTCATCATTTCGAGCGGCTCAATGCCAATCAAGAACGCCTTGGCGTAATATTCATCACATTGAAGTGATAAGGCAAGGTGCATATATTATTGTTGATATTAAAGCCAATGCATTTGTGCACCATATGGTACGCAATATTGTGGGGAGTTTACTTGAAGTTGGTGCGGGTAATCAGCGTCCAGAGTGGATTGATGAACTTTTGCAAGCTAAGGACAGAACGCAAGCTGCCGCAACAGCAAAACCAGAAGGATTATATTTAGTTCAGGTGGATTATCCATCCGAATACCAAATACCCGATCCGAGTTTAGGTCCATTATTTTTAAAATAAGCAACGTAGCTTAGCAATAAATTCAATTTAGAACAAAAGATGAATGTAATGAATACTGATCGAACAAGCACAAACAAAGATTATAAAAATCAAGATACGAAAAAATCAAATCTGCACAATATCAAGCTTCCACCGCACTCGATCGAAGCTGAACAAGCGGTATTGGGTAGCTTGATGCTTGATAATCAACGTTGGGATGCGGTATCTGAAATGATCACTGAGCGGGATTTTTACTCGCGTCATCATCAATTGATTTTTTCTGAAATGCATACCTTGGTCAGCAAAGGGACACCAATTGATTTAATTACCCTTTCTGAAAGTCTTGAAAGTAAAGACCTATTAGCCGATGTAGGTGGTTTTGCTTATTTGGCGGAGCTTTCTAAAAACACGCCAAGTGCGATTAATGTTGTTGCTTATAGCGATATTATTCGCCAACAAGCGATTTTGCGCGAATTAATCAGCGCATCAAATGATATTGCTGATAACTGTTATGCCACTGAAGGGCGCGATAGTACCGAAATTTTAGACTTGGCGGAAAGTAAAATCTTCCAAATTGCTGAAAGCCGGACTAAACAAGGCGAAGGGCCAAAAAGTATTACCGAAGTGTTAGAAGCAACGGTAGCTAAGATTGAAGAATTGTTCCAACGCCCGCATGATGGTGTGACAGGGGTTTCAACCGGTTATATTGATTTAGATAAAAAAACGGCTGGTTTACAGCGTTCTGATTTAATTATTATTGCAGCAAGGCCATCAATGGGTAAAACCACATTTGCCATGAATTTGTGTGAAAATGCTGCCCTAGAGCAAGAAAAGCCAGTATTAATATTCAGTTTAGAAATGCCATCAGAACAAATTATGATGCGTATGTTAGCGTCACTTTCGCGTGTTGACCAAACCCGAATTAGAACAGGGCAACTACAAGACGATGATTGGGCAAGAATTTCAAGCACTATGGGCTTATTGCTGGAAAAGAAAAATATCTATATTGATGATTCATCAGGCTTAACGCCAATGGAGTTACGCTCAAGAGCCAGACGTATTTATCGTGAGCATAAAGGGTTAAGTATGATTATGGTCGATTACTTACAATTAATGCGTGTGCCGAATATCTCTGAAAACCGAACATTAGAAATTGCCGAAATATCGCGCTCACTAAAAGCCTTGGCGAAAGAGTTACAAATTCCTGTTGTTGCACTTTCACAGCTTAACCGTAGCTTAGAGCAACGTGCTGATAAAAGACCGGTTAACTCAGATTTACGTGAATCGGGATCTATTGAACAAGATGCCGATGTGATTATGTTTATCTATCGTGACGAGGTGTATAACGAAGCATCTGAACATAAAGGTATTGCCGAAATCATTTTAGGAAAACAACGAAACGGTCCAATTGGTAAAGTACGATTAAAATTTCAAGGTCAGTTTTCACGTTTTGATAATTATGCAGATAACAGTAAATATCTGGATGATGAGTAAAAATTAAAAGTAATAAGCATCAATAACAGCGTAAATAGGGTTACAACTCTATTTACGCTGTTTTTCTATCGTCATTAAAAAGCAGTTTTAAAAGCGGTTTCAATAGTAGAAAAAAATCACTTTAACGGTGCACTTTTTTGTGAGCAACAAACAGATAAGTTTGGGCAAATAAAAAAAGAGTTGCTTGTAAAATAACGATACAAGCGCTGGTTGATGCATCTACATAGTAACTTATCAAGGTACCCATCACCGTTGAAAATGTCGAAACCAATACGGCAATCACTAGCATCCATTCAAAGCGTTTACTTAACGAAAAAGCAGTTATGCCCGGTGCTATCAACATCGCAATAACTAAAATCATCCCAGCGACTTTTAATGATCCTACAATAGTTAAAGCCAGAACACTCAACAAACCGTAATGTAGTAACTTAACGGGTAGTCCTACAACTTTAGCCTGCACTGGATCGAAGCAATAGAGCATCAGATCACGGCGTTTAATAATAATTAAAAGCGACACAATTACAGCAATAAAGATGATCTGTTTAAGCTCGTCATAACTGGTGCCAAGCACACTACCAAATAGAATATGATTTAAATGTTGCGACGTATCCACCTTAGAAAATAATACTAAACCGAAAGCAAACATCCCTGAAAATACAATCCCCATGACCGTATCTTCTTTGATGCGACTGTTTTCTTTAATATAACCTGTTGCAACCGAGCAAAATAGACCTGAAGCAAAAGCACCAATGATAATTGGGATACCTGCTACATATGCCAGCACAATGCCGGGTAAAACCGCATGCGAAATCGCATCCCCCATTAACGACCAGCCTTTTAACACTAAAAAACAAGATAGTAGGGCACACACAATACCGGTTGCTAACGAAGCTAAGATTGCGCGTTGAATAAGAGGAAGAGTAAGCGGATAATAGATATATTCCCAAAACTCTGTCATACCTGCCTCCCTTTATGTAAACGGCTTTGGCGGATCCTAAGGCGATTTACAATTAACCCTTGCTGTGGAGCAAATAAGAATGCAGCAATAAATATTAGCGTTTGCAACATAACAATAACGCCACCAGTTTCACCATTTAAAAAGTAACTGATCCAAGCACCAATAGCACTTGTTACAGCGCCAATTAGCACCGAAATAATCAATAAGTGCGAAAATCGGTTAGTCAATAAGTAAGCGGTTGCACCAGGTGTAACAACCATAGCAATTACTAAAATGGCGCCAACAGTTTGCAGTGCCGCAACAGTGCAGGCGCTTAAAATGGTAAAAAATAGGATTTTTAATGGTAGTGGTTTTAATCCAATGGATCGGGCATGGGTTTCATCAAAAAAAACGACTAACAAATCCTTCCAAAAAAAGAAAAGTAATATAAATGACACCAAAATAATGATTTGCACTTGCCACATATCACTATCATCAATCCCTAGAATATTACCAAATATAATGGTTTGTGCATTGATTGATGTTGGATTGAGCGAAATAATTAACAAACCGACAGCAAAAAAGGTTGAAAAGATAAAACCGATAATGGCATCTGCTTTTAATCGCGTAAAGGCACGTACGAGCGTAATTGCCAGTGCAGCGAGTAATCCGGTAAAAAAAGCACCAACAGAATAAGGCACCCCCAACGCATAAGCCCCTGCAACTCCCGGCACAACAGAATGCGAAAGCGCATCGCCCATGAGTGACCAACCTTTTAACATTAAAAAAGCCGATAAAAAAGCACAGGCAGCACCCACAATACTACTTACCCAAATTGCTTTTAACATAAAACCGTAGGTGAATGGTTCAAGTAACAGTTCCATTTATTATTACCCTTTTGGTTCATTATCGTGATGGTTAACTAGCAAATCTCGATGAGGTGAGTCATGCTTACCTTCCCCATAAAAAATTGCAGCACGTTCATCATCGGTTAAGATCGATACTTTACGAGGATCTTCATCATCGTGCAATTGTTCGCCCGACAAACTCAGATAACGCAGCGCACCACCAAAGGTAGTCATTAAATTTTGTGGTGTAAAGGTTGTTTTAGTTGGACCAAAGGCCAAAACAGTTTGATTAATTAATACCACTTGATCGCAAAATTCAGGCACACTACCTAAGTTATGAGTTGAAACTAAAATCAAATGGCCTTCTTTACGCAGATCTTTCAACAGATCAATAATGGCATTTTCAGTTTTAACATCAACCCCAGTAAAGGGTTCATCTAACAACAGCACTTTACCTTGCTGAGCTAACGCTCTAGCTAAAAATACCCGTTTCTTTTGCCCACCTGATAGCTCACCAATTTGACGATGCTTAAAATCGAGCATATTAACGCGTTCAAGGGCAAGATCGACCTGTTTTTTATCTTCTTTACTTGGAATACGTAAAAAAGACATATGCCCATATCGCCCCATCATGACCACATCTGACACGAGCACAGGAAAATCCCAATCGACTTCTTCGGTTTGTGGCACATAGGCAATGATATTTTGTTTTAAGGTCTGCTTAACTGACATATCATTAAATGTGACATGCCCACGAGTTGGACGAACCATGCCCATAATGCTCTTAAATAACGTCGATTTACCGCTACCATTAACGCCGACTAACGCGCAAATAGTGCCACCATTTAAGCGAAAGCTAGCATCATAAATTGCGGTATGACCATTATTATAAGTCACGGTGATATCATCAACATTCAAGCAAATTTGAGTCATTATTTTTCAAATCCTTTAGCGATAGTTTCGACGGTCACTTTGAGTAGATCAATATAAGTGGGTACAGGACCATCTTTAGTTGAAAGTGAATCGACATATAAAACGCCACCATATTTAATATTGGTTTCTTTACTAACTTGTTTGGCGGGCTTATCTGAAATAGTACTCTCACTAAAAATAACAGGAATATCATTTGCTCTAACTAAGTCAATTAAATGCCTAACTTGCTGAGGGGTGCCTTGTTGCTCGGCATTGATTGGCCAAAGGTAAGCTTCTTTCAAATTATAGTCACGAGCCAAATAACTAAACGCACCTTCACTGGTGACTAACCAACGCTTGGTTTCAGGAATTTTAGCTAAACGCTCACGTAATGGCGCATCAAGTGCTTTGATTTTAGCAATATAATCGGCTGCATTTTTATTATAAATCGCGGCATTTTGCGGATCATATTTGACAAACGCCGCACGGATATTTTCAACATAAGTTAAAGCCAACGTTGGTGACATCCAAGCATGCGGATTCGGGTTACCTTTATAACTGCCTTCTTGAATTGGCATCGGCTCAATACCTTCTGTCACGACAACCGAAGGTACATCTTTAACGTCTTCAAAAAAACGTTTAAACCAAAGCTCTAAATTAAGGCCATTCCATAATACTAAATCGGCAGAAAGCACTTTAGTAATGTCTTTAGGGGTGGGATCATATTCATGAATTTCAGCCCCGACTTTGGTAATTGACTCAACCTCAGCAGCATCACCAGCGATATTTTGTGCGATATCTTGAATAATGGTAAAGGT
This sequence comes from Gilliamella sp. X-60, assembly GCF_057063585.1. NCBI lineage: Bacteria > Pseudomonadati > Pseudomonadota > Gammaproteobacteria > Orbales > Orbaceae > Gilliamella > Gilliamella sp. X-60. Next base: position 17,326 of record NZ_JBXSQJ010000023.1, read on the forward strand.
GGTAACCACTTTAAATTTTTTTTCTACCGCATGGGCAGATGCGCACACACCCATTAAAATAATCAACGAGGCTAAAATAGTGCTTAAAATTTTCAAAAAATTGAACTTCATTAGCGACTCCTTGCGTTTAACATATAATCAAATAGCGAGACACGAATGATTAGCCGTAACAAATCAAGAAAATATCTTTTTTATTTAATTAATTGTAATGATGAAACATGATGACTAATTCATAATAATAATTAACTTAAATGTTAATGAGAATTATTATTATTTGAGAAATAAAAGTCAAATCCTTTTTAAAACTTACTATTTCTATTAACTGGTTACCTAGTTATGTCTTTAATTCATTTTATATAAAACTAAAATAAATAGTAGCTAATTCCATCTATTTAAATGATAGTTACAGTAGAAAAAAATGATCAAATGAATTGGCATAAACCACATATTTTTAACTATGTGGTTTATGGATTTTAGGGAAATGTGAAAGTAATTTTATTGGTAAATCGTTAATTTAGAAAGAAAAACGATATCCTCCATTGACTTGTAATAAATCAAATCGGCTACCCGGTGAGCTTTCTAAATCCAAATAAATATTATGTTGTTGATTCAACTGTGCAGTTATACCTACCCCATTATTCCACCAATTGCCTTTGAATGAATGCTTTTCTTTACTTGTATTTAATTTATAGTAAGTATCACCATTAAATTCTCTAACAATTCCTGTTTTAGCATAGATATTGATATTATTGTTGTCTGAATTGATCTCGTATCCAAATAATGCTGATGCTCGACCAATTAACGAATTATAATTGCCTAATTTTACTTTAAGTCCGTTGGTAGCATTAATTGATGTAGCATTTTGGTGACTGTAAGACAATTGAGATTGGGGTTCAATATAAAAATCATTCAATTTAAATTTCTGACCTAGCTCCAAAGATAAACCAAGTCCATTGGTATGGCCTGTTCCTTGAACATGATTATTGGCTGTATCTTTAACCTTAAAGTGATTTTTTTGACGAGCATATTTGGCAACACCATCAACATAAAATCCGTCATTGTTTAAATAAGTTGCGTAAAGACCAGTATTAAATGATTTTAAAGATCCGTCCCCTTTGCGATAATCTGGATCACCATAAGTTTGTCCAACAAAAGCACCGACTACAAAAGGTGAGTCTTCAGATAACTGTTTATCTGCACCAAATTGGAATCCATGATAGCTCATATCAAATTTACTTAATTTACCGCCAGAAAATGAATCCAACTTACCAGAAAAACCGCGTAACCAAACATCACCAAACTGTCCACTTGTTCGAATATCACCAAGGCGTTTGAGTAAAGTTTGGGTTTCAATATAGCTCATTAAATAATTACTGTTAAGAAACCCAGCACTAGCCATTGCTGATGAAGTAATAGTAGGATGAGCTGTTAACACATAATTGTTACCCTCTTTATTTAGGGAATATTGATAACCACCAAGTTCAACATTATGATTTGTCTTAAACTCAGCAGTACTTGTGGCATTATTATCAATTTCGACTAAAGTTAATTTTTCTTTACCTGTGGTATTAGACGCTCCGTTATTTGTTAAATTTAGGGTATGAGTTCCCTCTGCGGATATGGGACGGTTTGTGTCAGCTGATTTGGAAATAATAATTTTATCGCTTTTTTCTGCAGCAATGTCGGTACGTAAATCAAAACTTGATTCACCTTTTAAATTCTCAATGGTTAACTCTACATAGTTACCATTAGAATTATCATTAACAAATTTTATCGAACCTTGTCCAGATAGTTCGGTAAGATAAGAATCTTCATCGGTTATTTCCCAAGAAGCGCCTTTGGCAAGATTCATTTTTATAACTCCAGTGGTATCAGGATTACCACTATTAGGATCATCTGGATCACCAAATCCTGACACTCGACCTACAATTTTGGAACCAGAAGCTAAATCTAATATAATTGTTCCGCCAAAGCTTGCATCGATATCGCCATTAATTATTGATTTATTATTGATTCTTAAGACCCCATTTTCAATAGAACTAATATTACCATCAATAAATGATTCGCCATTTAATGTTAAATTTCCATCAGAGATAAAAATAGTATCTGACCATTCACGATCGTTAACGCTTAATGTTGTTTTTCCATTAACGATGATGGTTGAATCTCCAAGTAAAGAAATTGCATCAGAATCATGTCCTTGCATATGAATTGTAAGATCACCATTAAAAATAGTGGAAGATGTAGAAGGAGTTGAAGGAAAAGAATCTAGCCCTGCAATTGTTACGCCATCTTCTATGCGATTAGCTTCTCTTTGGATATTGATCGTGACATTTTTTTCAAAAACAGTATTGCTATTAGCAAATATAAAGATACCTGAAGATATTTCCCCATTGACTTTGTTTAAATTGTGAGTAACAGGAATATTAACTTCATTTGTATATGTCTGATTTCCTTGTAGCTCAAGTGCATTTACTACTAATGGTGTGGCTAGGGATAATCCTAAAATTATTTTATTTTTCATCTAATAATTTCCTTTCTTCTATAATTAATGGCAGTCTAACAATAAAACAATTGTTGTTCAATAATTAATCTCAACAGGATTGTTACCTTATAGATTTTTAACAATATCATTAATTAGTCATTTTGACTTGAATCTTTAATTAACGAGAGTATAAGGGTAAATAAATAGTTCCTTTTTAATCCAAATAAAATAGGGGGGATGAGTATGAAATTACGAAAAGTGATGATTATCGGCGTGGGTAATGTTGGATCAACAACGGCCTATACATTGGTTAACCGAGGTATTTGTGAAGAAATCGCACTCGTTGACCTCAATAAAGAGCTAGCCTATGGACATGCGCAAGATTTATTAGATGCCGCAGCTTATCGACAAAATATGGTCAAAGTTAGCTTGCGTGAATCGACTGATTGCGCTGACATAGATATTGCCATTATCACCGTTACATCAGGCATTGCCCAAAAAAGCCGAGCCGAAGAGCTTGCAGGAACCTCAAAAATTATTGCCAGCATAGTACCTAATATGATGAAAGATGGTTTTAAAGGCATATTTTTAATTGCAACCAACCCTTGCGACGCCATCACATATCAAGTCTGGAAACTATCAGGGCTACCGCGTCATCGCGTAATTGGTACAGGGGTATGGCTTGATACGGTACGATTACGTCGATTATTGGGCGAAAAAATGAACATAGGACCACAAAGCATCGACGCCTTTATTGTGGGCGAACATGGTGATTCACAGTTTCCAGTTTGGTCTCATTCATCAGTTTATGGTATTAATTTAAATGATTTACAAAAAAACAAAATAGATTTTGACGAAGTGGGCAGCCAAGCTCGAAAAATGGGCTTTGAAATTGCGAATCGAAAACACTGCACCGAATATGGTATTGCCAGCACTATCACCGAAATCTGCCAACATATATTCACCAATAGTCACCGAGCATTAGCGCTCAGTTGCATTTTAAACGGAGAATATGGCTATAAAGATGTTGCTATTGGTGTACCGGCGATTCTTGATCAACATGGAATCAAAAAAATTATAGAGCTTGATTTTACCGAAAGCGAAAAACAGCTATTTGAAAAAAGTATTAATATTGTTAAAGGCTATATTGATCATATTAAATTACCATAGTACTAGTTATTTTTATTATTGCTCAATTGGCGCACTAACCTAGCGTTATCCATTGGTGGCGTCATTGTATGCACAATACGCCACGAACAAGGTTTTTATTACTATCATAGAAGAAATAGTTTTGGAGTATAACGGCTAATCTTCTAAGATGATTTTAAGTTGGTTTTTAAGTTGATGATACTCTGCATCACTTAAAAAATGGTAACGGGTATCTCTGATATAGCCGGCAATTTTTTTATATGTATTAAGATGCTCAGATACGGGATAGCAAGCAATATAATCATTAAAAGCAGCAACATCGGCAATGTCTGCAAACTGCTTTTTATCGAGGTTGTTTAAATAGCCTTTAAGGTCAAGGGTTTGGCAGTTTGGCGTATGTTCTTCTCGCCAGAATTGATTGTTTTTAAACTGGTAAGTTAACTTTGCATTCTTTTCATAATCATAATGATTATCTTTGACATCAATAAAATAACCTAGTTCATAATTGGCATTGATATGCACATAAAATAAATTATTAAGCACTAAAGATGAATAAAAGAACAAATGATCTTCATGCCCAGTTTTAGCTGACAAAATAAGCGCATCTAAATATTTTCCGTTTTCATCGAAGGCATTGAGTATGGTTAAATCCTCCATAATGCCTTCACCTTCACTATCAAAGGTAAAACTATAGAGTACAAATCGAATATTATTGATTTCAAAACGACCAATAGCGGTGAGATCTTTTAATGTAAAATAACGTCGTTCTTTATCTAGGGGATTATCATAATATTGATAATCATCATCATCAAAATGAAAAAATTTGCTATCTACAAATTTACCTTTAGGTAGCGAATGAGTATCAAACGGCATAGATAACACAGGTAAACTTTGGTAAAAATCATCAAAAGTGGCAAAATGCTCTCTATGTTTATATTGAGATGATGCAGTTTGAGTATTAGCGAACGTATAATTAGTATTAAACCAACTAAACAACAATATAGTTAATAACAATGGTATTTTTTTCATGGTTGTAGTTTTCCTTGTTATTTCCTTTTATCAGTGGGATATTGCACACTATTATTTCTTATTTTAATTTTGCATATTAAATCGATACTCTGTATAGAGTTATTAAAATCAATCACAATCAACATGCAACCTTTTTTTAGCACATTGCACACACTCAAACAAATAACCAACAAGCGCCCCGTCTTTCGATAAAGACGATTTTATCAATTCATCGGGATAGTCTTGGATGTCATCTAAGATTTCATCAAAATAGGGTTCAATATCTTTGGCACCAACATAACCAATAAAAGCACAAGGTTCATTACAATGTGATAACCAAACTTCTTGTTGCCATGATGAATAACTTGGGGTTTTTAATACTATTTCGTCTAACATTTCGGGCGGGACATCTTCTACACCATAATTATCATTGAATTGACCCTGATATTTTTCTGCAGCCGACCCATCGGCAATACACCATGGGCAGATATAATCAGGATCTTCAACACAATAAGGTACCAAATTATATTTTATTGTTCGTTTTTGATTACAAACGGAACAAATCCCCTCTTCATTAACAAAAATATCGAGTTGATATGCATTTGGATGATATTTAAACGTAGGCAGGCACATCTTAAATTCCTTCAATATTATAATAGTAATTATTATTATATAATTTAAGTGAGTTTGATACAAAATGATAAAATATTACAGCATGTTAATTAATGATTTTATCTAACTGATTATTGTGGAAACAGACGTTTAAACCGTATACTAAGGTTATTTATGAAAAATAGGATATTAGCAATTTACCATTGTTAGTTATTATTCATCAGGAATAGACAACGATTATCTTATGACGTTCCTCATAATCATAGTTTATCATTCTGGGTTGATGATTATGGCGGTGATGCAATCTATTTTTATAGAAAACAAAAAATGAAAAAAGTTAACAGGGAGTTATCTACCCTCAAAATATATATTCTGTAATTAACGTAAAACTTTATCATTTAACTGTTTCGATCATTTTTAACAAGTTAATGCTAAACATCTAATTTGAATTTATATATAATGTTGACCCAATAACTAAGATTTTAGATATTAACTTCGGAGCCCTCTCATGCAGCAGTTTCGTCCTATCCGCCGTGCTTTACTTAGTGTGTCCGATAAAACCGGTATTTTAGAGTTTGCCAAAGCCTTATCAGAACGAAATGTGGAACTTCTTTCAACAGGGGGGACGGCAAAATTGTTAATGGAAAACCAGATACCGGTAACGGAAGTTTCTGACTATACCGGATTTCCTGAAATGATGGATGGGCGAGTTAAAACGTTACATCCCAAAATTCATGGCGCCATTTTAGGGCGACGAGGGATTGATGATGACGTGATGCAACAACATCAAATTACGCCAATCGATATGGTGGTTGTCAATCTTTACCCATTTGCACAAACGGTTGCTAAAGCCAATTGCACGTTAGAAGACGCCGTTGAAAATATTGATATTGGTGGCCCAACGATGGTGCGATCTGCTGCCAAAAATCATAAAGATGTTACCATTGTGGTTGATTGTGATGATTATGCCAATATCATTAACATGATGGATGATAACCAAAATTCCCTTTCTTTTGAATATCGTTTTAACCTTGCTATAAAAGCCTTTGAACATACGGCTAAATATGACGGCATGATTGCCAACTATTTTGGGCAATTAGTCCCCCCTTATATGGGTGAAACCAATGAGCCATCGGGCGAGTTTCCTAGAACGTTAAATCTACAATTTATTAAAAAACAGAATATGCGTTACGGCGAAAACGCCCATCAACAAGCGGCTTTTTATGTTGAACAAGATGTCAAAGAAGCCTCGATTGCAACGGCAAAGCAACTGCAAGGTAAAGCGCTTTCTTATAATAATATTGCTGATACTGATGCTGCACTTGAATGCGTAAAATCATTTGACGAGCCCGCTTGTGTGATTGTAAAACATGCCAACCCTTGTGGTGTTGCCGTTAGCGATAACATTTTAAACGCTTATGAAAAAGCCTTTAAAACCGACCCCACTTCAGCTTTTGGTGGCATTATTGCGTTTAATAGAGCGTTAGATGCTAAAACTGCTCAAGCGATTGTTGATAAACAATTTGTTGAAGTGATTATTGCACCTTCAGTTAGTCAAGAAGCACTGATCATCATTCAAGCTAAAAAAAATGTGCGCGTGCTTGAATGTGGTGAGTGGTCAACATCAGCGTCAGTAAGTTTAGATTTTAAACGTGTCAATGGCGGTTTGTTAGTGCAAGATCGTGATTTAGGCATGATATCGCCAGATGCATTAACGGTAGTCACCAAACGTAAGCCAACCGACCAAGAACTTTCCGATGCGCTATTTTGTTGGAAAGTGGCTAAATTTGTTAAATCCAATGCCATTGTTTATGCAAAAGATAACATGACAATTGGTATTGGTGCAGGGCAAATGAGCCGAGTTTATTCCGCAAAAATAGCTGGCATTAAAGCGCAAGACGAAAATCTAGACGTTGCAGGTTCTGTTGTTGCATCAGATGCGTTCTTCCCATTTAGAGATGGGGTCGATGCCGCTGCCGCAGCAGGGGTGACTTGTGTAATTCAACCCGGTGGATCGATTCGCGATGACGAAGTGATCCAAGCGGCCAATGAACACAATATTGCAATGATATTTACGCATATGCGCCATTTTAGGCACTAATTTTAGACCTTAATAGGGCGACCTTGTTTATTATTAAAAAGACATCATTAAAGGATCTTTTATGAAAGTTTTAGTCATTGGTAATGGTGGGCGCGAACATGCACTTGCTTGGAAAACTGCACAATCACCATTGGTTTCTAAAGTCTTTGTTGCGCCAGGCAATGCCGGTACTTCCCTAGAGCCTAGCTTAGAAAATATCAACATCAAAGCTACCGACGTAAGTGGTCTGCTTAGTTTTGCTCAGCAAGAACAAATCGATTTAACTATAGTGGGACCCGAAGCCCCGTTAGTGATTGGCATTGTTGATAGTTTCCAAAAAGCGGGGTTAAAAATCTTTGGACCAACTAAAGCCGCTGCACAACTTGAAGGGTCAAAAGCCTTTACTAAAGACTTCTTAGCTCGCCACAAAATTCCCACCGCAGAATATCAAAACTTTACCGAAGTCGCTCCAGCCATTGCCTATATTCGTGAAAAGGGCGCCCCGATTGTGATTAAGGCTGATGGGCTAGCCGCTGGTAAAGGGGTAATTGTTGCTATGACAGTGAAAGAAGCCGAAGACGCTGTCCGTGATATGCTAGCTGGTAATGCCTTTGGTGATGCTGGTCACCGAGTAGTGATTGAAGAGTTTCTTGATGGCGAAGAAGCCAGCTTTATTGTCATGGTGGATGGCAAAAATGTCGAACCCATGGCAACAAGCCAAGATCATAAACGAGTTGGTGATGGTGATACAGGATTAAATACTGGTGGTATGGGGGCATATTCGCCAGCACCAGTGGTGAGTGATGCTGTTTTTAAACGAATAATGGATGAAATCATCTACCCGACGATCAATGGCATGGCGCAAGAAGGCAATGTTTATGTTGGCTTTTTATATGCGGGTGTAATGATTGATAAAGAAGGTAATCCAAAAGTTATTGAGTTTAATTGCCGATTTGGCGATCCCGAAACACAACCAATAATGATGCGAATGCAATCGGATCTAGTCAAACTCTGTTTGGCTGCGCTTGATGGCAAATTAGATACCGTAAAATCAAAATGGGATCCAAGACCTGCATTAGGAGTAGTCCTAGCAGCAGGCGGTTACCCAGGTGAGTATAATACCCAAGATGTGATCCTTGGACTACCGACAGAATCAACCGAAGATTGCAAAATTTTCCATGCGGGTACCAGTTTAGAAAAAGGTCGCATTTACACCAATGGCGGGCGTGTGCTATGCGTTACCGCATTAGGCAATACCATACTTGAAGCGCAACAGCGTACTTATGAGCAAATAAAAGATATTTATTGGCATGGCTGTTTTTATCGTAAAGACATTGGTTATCGTGCGATTGAGCGGGAACAAAACAAATAGCGGTGATTGGTTGTTTTTTGAAAAAACAACCAACTACTATCTAAAAATCAGTCAGAAAACGTATTGATTTATTTTTTTAAGAATTTTTTCAATTAAAACCTCTGCCAACCCTTTTTTTAACGATAATTTAAAATTAAATAAAATCAGTATATTAACAAATAGCTCAAAAAAAGGGTTTTCAAAGATGAAATTGTCGTTTATCTTTATACAGCAGGACTTATCGAATCTTAAGTTCTACTTTAACGCCGTATAGGCGGTTTAGAAAAAACCCGCAAATTGTCGGTACGGATCTATTACCTTTAACGCCGTATAGGCGGTTTAGAAATATTCGGCGGTGAACGAGCTACCGCCTTGATTCTTTAACGCGGTATACGCGGTAATTAAAATAAAATCATCAAGATAATTATAAAAACAAAATAACTTCCCAAAATAACTGGCTATGTTGTTTGTCTTATTCCGGTGTCAGAATATGACGCTAATATAGTGAGTTAGCACGCTAAACAAGGATGTTTGGTTAGGCTATGCTTTGCCGAGAGCCAAATTTGTTTGGAATAAATTCGAACATCTAAGCAAAGCGAAGATGGCCTCGAAGAGGCGAGTATCAGAATGATACGAGTAATTGCGCTGGGCAGTCAAAGGTCACATTCTACAGCCTTGTGAGGGGGTTTTTAGGAGATTTGGCCAAAAACGTTCTCATTATTTGGGATTTTGATTCTTATTGTTTTTTAAGTCTAGTATCGAATACTGACACAATCCTACTTTAAAATAGATTAACAACTCTTTGACGCTTGTTTATAAATTGAATCTTCATTTTAAGTTATAGCACTCTATGTTATGCTAGCGCTAATATTAGTCACAGGATATCCCTTATGATAAAAGATCCATTTTTTGATCGCGAAGCTGAGAAGTATGATTCCCCTATTGCTAGCCGTGAGCTTATTTTAGATTACCTTAAACAAGAAGCAAAACCGGCAAGTTTAGAAAAAATTGCCCAAGCTGTTGCTATTAAAGATGAAGAACAAAAAGTGGCGTTACATCGCCGCTTGCGGGCTATGGAGCGTGACGGGCAAGTTGTGTTTACGCGCCGTAAGTGTTATGCCTTACCTGAAAAATTCGATATGGTTAAAGGCAGTGTAATTGCGCATCGTGATGGATTTGGTTTCTTACGCGTTGAAGGGCGCCTTGAAGACTATTTTTTATCGCCAGAGCAAATGAAAAAAGTTTTACAAGGTGATGTGATCTTAGCGCAGCCAATGGGCACTAAATACCGTGGAAAAATGGAAGCTCGGGTTGTACGCATTTTAGAACCACGCAATAATCAAATTGTTGGGCGATATTTTGTTGAGCAAGGCGTTGGTTTTGTTGTGCCTGATGACAGCCGTTTAAACTTTGATATTTTAATTGCTGGCAAACCTGATCGCACGGTTCGTATGGGGACGGTGGTAGTGGTTGAGTTACAGCAACGTCCGGAACGTCGTCAAAAAGCCGTTGGCATCATAAAAGAAGTACTTGGTGAGATCATGGGGACTAATTTGGCGATTGATATTGCACTGCGAAACCACGAAATTCCTTATGAATTGCCACAAGCTGTTGAAAAAGAGATGAGCAAATTCACCGAACAAGTGCCAGAAAGTGCTAAAAAAGGTCGAAAAGATCTGCGTCAATTGCCTTTAGTCACTATTGATGGTGAAGATGCACGGGACTTTGATGATGCGGTTTATTGCCAAAAAAATCGTGGTGGGGGCTATCGTTTATGGGTGGCGATTGCCGATGTAAGTTATTATGTTAGGCCTGATAAGGCCTTAGATAAAGAAGCCTGCTTGCGTGGTACATCGGTTTACTTTCCATCACGAGTTGTACCAATGCTTCCCGAAGTATTATCTAATGGACTTTGTTCGTTAAATCCACAAGTTGATCGTTTATGTTTAGTTTGCGAAATGACTGTGTCGAACAAAGGGCGATTAACAGGATATGAGTTTTACGAAGCGGTGATGAATTCACATGCCAGATTAACCTATACTAAAGTAGCTAAAATTTTAGAGGGTGATAAAGCGCTACGTCAACATTACCAAGAATTAGTGCCACATCTTGAGAATCTATATGGATTATATAAAGTGCTTGATAATGCACGAATTGCACGCGGTGCGATAGGGTTTGAATCAGATGAGCCAAAATTTATTTTTAATGCTGATAAGCGTATCGAAAGTATTGAGCTTGCGCAACGTAATGTCGCACATAAAATTATTGAAGAGTGTATGATTTTAGCCAATGTTTCGGCTGCAAAATTAGTGATTGATGCGCAAGTGCCATCATTATTCCGCGTGCATGACCGGCCAGATGAAGATCGAATGAGCAATCTGCGCAGCGTATTAAGTGAACTTGGCTTATCGCTGGGTGGTGGCGCTAGTCCAAAACCGAAAGATATCGCCGAATTAATGACGGTGGTTGAAACGCGTCCCGATCATGATATGTTGCAAACGGTAATTTTACGCTCCATGAAGCAAGCCATTTATGATCCTGAAAATCGAGGGCATTTTGGTTTAGCGCTTGAGGAATATGCGCACTTTACCTCGCCAATTCGTCGTTACCCAGATTTGTTATTACATCGAGCGATTAAATGGATTTTAGCTGACCAACAGCATAAAACCAGTAAGACTGGCGGACATTGCTATACCACTAGCGAAATGCTCTATTTTGGTGAACATTGTTCAATGACCGAACGGCGTGCTGACGAAGCCGTGCGTGATGTGGTTGATTGGCTCAAATGTGATTATATGCAAGATCATGTTGGTGAAGTATTTAATGGTACGATTTCAAGCGTAGTTAATTTTGGTTTCTTTGTTCGATTAGACGATTTTTTCATTGATGGTTTAGTGCATGTTTCCTCGTTAGAAAACGACTATTATATTTATGATGCTTCGCACAATCGTTTAATTGGTGAAAATACACGTTTTACTTATCGTTTAGGCGATAAAGTGCAAGTAAAAGTGGATAATGTTAATCCAGAAGAACGTAAAATTGATTTTTCACTGGTTGGCAGTAATAATAAGCCAAAACGTCAAGGTAAAACAGCAAAAGAGAAGTCTAAACAAGCTCAAACCGATCAGCATGCTGATTTGCCGCTTAAGCGAAAACGCAAAAAATCAACTAGCGAAAGTAGTGCTAAGCCAAGTAACAAAAAGAAGGCTAAATCAAGTGCTAAACAAAACACGAAAGTTGAAGTGAAAGCAAAAAGTAAAAAACGTAGCAAATCGAAACCAAAATCAGTTAATAAAACAAAAGAGTAGCAAATAAATGAGTGAAACAGTTTATGGCCTGCACGCCATTGAAGCATTATTAGCGCGTTCGCCAGAAAGAATTATTGAAGTATTTATTATTAAAGGGCGTGAAGATAAACGCCTTATCGCCGTTGTGCGTCAATTAGAGCAACTTGGCTTGCCAGTCAAAATCGCTAATCGCCAATGGTTAGATGAAAAATCTAAAAATGGGGTACATCAAGGTATTTTAGCCATGGTTAAACCAAGTCGAGGTTATCAAGAAAATGATATTCCTTTACTTATGGAAGGGCAGCCAAACCCCGTTATCTTAATTTTAGATGGTGTGACCGATCCGCATAATTTAGGTGCTTGCATAAGAACCGCTGATGCCGCGGGTGTGGATTTTATTATAGTGCCAAAAGATCGCTCAGCACCCCTTAATTCCACCGCACAAAAAGTAGCGTGTGGTGCGGCTGAAAGTGTACCGGTGGTTAGAGTGACCAATTTGGCACGCACGATGCGAATGTTACAAGATGAATATCAAGTTTGGATTGTGGGGACTGCTGGCGAGGCAGATAGAACGCTTTATCAAACTGATTTTTATAAAACATCAACAGCGACTTCACTTGCATTGGTGATGGGTGCGGAAGGTGAAGGGATGCGCCGTTTAACAAAAGAACACTGTGATGAGTTAGTCAGCATCCCCATGGCTGGCATTGTGTCATCACTTAATGTGTCGGTAGCAACTGGTGTTTGTTTATTTGAAATTGTTCGGCAAAAATCAGCCATCAAAACCTAATCTCAATGGTCATAACCGTATTGATTATATCAATACGGTTATGCCTAATTCTATAAGTAATTTTGCTAGGCATGTCATAGAATTGACTAACATAATAACAGCATTCTCATTTTAGCTTGCTTATCTTTATTTGTAGGAATTACTCGCATTGTTTACAGTCATTTGAGAAACTACAGCAATAAATATACATAAAAAAACAAACTAACACGTTATCACCGACAAGCGATCTAGCGCTTATATCATAAAAAAGATAACCGCAACAGGTTGGACTAAACCTTTTATAGTCACCATCTAACTATTGATAACATGCTAGACAAAGCTTGATTGAAGCTATTCGCTCCTTAACCAATAAGAAAGAATGTTATAAAACCACCAATTACAGCATTGAATGTTTGTTGAATGTTGAAAAATTTATTGAATATAAAATACGAAAATAAGCTAGGTATTTACCCTATTGTTCACTTTTTAGATTATATTTTTGTAAAAAATATTCAGGATTCTATACCGTTTCGTGATTAATTGTGAATTTACAGTATCTATTTATTAAAACGTGTGATAACTATCGTATCAATCAAATATTCACAAAACCGCTTACCCTTAAATGCATGGGAAAGCTGAAAGCGATAGCGACTTTAATAAAAATGTGGTGTTCACTTTTAGGTTATATTTTTGTAAAAAATATTCAGGATTCTATACCGTTTCGTGATTAATTACGAATTTGCAGTATCTATTTATTAAAACGTGTGATAACCGTCAGATCAATCAAACACTCACCAAACCCGCCCGCCAACAAACGAATGCGAAAGCCGAAAAAGAGTCGCGCTTTAATGTTAATGTGGCATCATCAGCAAATATGCGAAGATTCAAAGAATAGAAAACAAAAGTTAAAGCGATTTTCGGTAAAATGTCTTATTTATATTCTTTCATCTATACTTAATTTATGAAGTCAATAGGCGAATAAGCTTATGCGAACAAGAACCATTGAGTTATTTAAAAAATTTATTTCTATCGACTATTCGATCACCGCCTAGATGTTGTCGGAAGAGTATCAAATTAGTGCGCGAACTATTCACAATGAACTCCAAGAAATTAATCAATCTTTAATTCAAAGGCAGTTTTCTTTAATTTCAACAGTGGGTAATAAAGGTGTTAGATTCAATAAGAATGTTTACGCTTATTGGTAATAATGAAACTCAAATATCACATAAGGGGTAGTAGCTAAAACATATATCAATATTGCTATAGCGTAATTATTGATCAAATCATAACAATTATTTAATCAAATTATTCACTGACAATTAATATTTATAATCTGTTTTTGTTTATTTACAAGCCATTTATCTTATTTATAATTTTGCTTATCTCTTTTTATATTTTATATAAAATAATCCAAACTTATTTAACACAATTGAATTAAGGAGTGACTCATGCCATTTGTCAATGCCTATGTCTCAGACGAAGATGCCAAAAAATATGATTTAGATAATTTATGGAATAAGTACAATCCTTGGTTCACTCAAATGCCGGAACTATTAAAGAGTTTTGACGTTCACCAACACGCTTGGTGTGTGGATAAGGAACAAGGGTATTGGTTATTTAACTGTGGTTGGGTGCTGAATTATGATAGTCCTTCGGGTCTCCCTGAACCAACTAATAAGCAGGTGTTTATCCTGCATGTTGATGGTCAGAATATTGATTTTATTCTGGAAGCTGGCCGTTGGAAACCTAGCGATTTGGAAGCGATTGGTTTGGAATATGCCAACTCATTTCCTGTAAAAATTGCTTGGGAAATTGTGTCAATGAACCCGAGTTGTTTATCTACTATGTCGAAGGCGGATCTGTTAACCATTTTAAAAAAGGCATTAGCTGTCTATAAATGTAGTGGATTTAGAGATGTAGAATCTAATAAGGAAGCACTGATTAGATGTAATTTTTAGTATTTTGTAAGCTAACAAGATAATCAATTTTATTTGTGATTCAGCTTATTATTTTTATATAAAACAATCCAAACTTATTTAACGCGATTGAATTAAGGAATAACTCATGCCATTTGTCAATGCCTATGTGTCGGACGAAGATGCCAAAAAATATGATTTAGATAATTTATGGAATAAGTACCGTCGCTTTGGTACCAAAATGCCTGAACTATTGAAGAAGTTTGATGTTCACCAACACGCTTGGTGTGTGGATAAAGAACGAGGGTATTGGTTATTTTACTGTGGTGATGTGCAAAATTATGATAGTCCTTCCGGTATCCCTGAACCAACTAGTAAGGAGGTACATATCCTGCATATTAATGGTCAAAATATTGAGTTTATTTTGGACTCTAGCGATTTGGATCCTAGTGAGTCAGTATCTGCCGACTTATATCCGATACAATTTGCTTGGGAAATTGTGTCAATGAATCCGAGTTGTTTACCTACTATGTCGAAGGTGGATTTATTAACCATTTTAAAAGAGGCGTTAACTGTCTATAAATGTAGTGGACTTAGAAATATGGAAGCTAATGATAAATCATTTTTTAAGTTTAATTTTTAG
Source organism: Gilliamella sp. X-60 (assembly GCF_057063585.1). Taxonomy (NCBI): domain Bacteria; kingdom Pseudomonadati; phylum Pseudomonadota; class Gammaproteobacteria; order Orbales; family Orbaceae; genus Gilliamella; species Gilliamella sp. X-60. The sequence goes on from NZ_JBXSQJ010000023.1 coordinate 32,626, forward strand.
TATTTTGTAAGCTAACAAGATAATCAATTTTATTTGTAATTCAGCTTATTATTTTTATATAAAACAATCCGAACTTATTTAACGCGATTGAATTAAGGAATAACTCATGCCATTTGTCAATGCCTATGTCTCGGACGAAGATGCCCAAAAATATGATTTAGATAATTTATGGAATAAGTACAATATCTGGCCTAATCATAAAATGCCAAGCCTATTAAACAGTTTTGATGTTCATCAACACGCTTGGTGTGTGGATAAGGAACGAGGGTATTGGTTATTTAGCTGTGGTCGTGTGCATAATTATGATAGTCCTTCCGGTATCCCTGAACCAACAAGTAAGGAGGTATTTATCATGCATGTTGATGGTCAGAATATTGAATTTATTTTGGACTCTAGTGATTTGGATCCTAGTGAGTCAGTATCTACTGACCTATATCCGATACAATTTGCTTGGGAAATTGTGTCAATGAACCCCAGTAGTTTACCTACTATGTCGAAGGCGGATTTGTTAACCATTTTAAAAGAGGCATTAACTGTTTATAAATGTAGAGGAATTCGAAATTTGGAAACTAATAAGAAATCATTTTTTAAGTTTAATTTTTAGTATTTTCTAAGCTAATAAGATAATCAATTATTATACTGGAGGAATAGTCCAATATGGTGGGATTGACTCAACAAGAAGCGGAAAAACTATTATTTAAGGTCAAGGATGCCGATGGATTACGTGATTTAATACAACAATTAGATATAAAAACAGCCATTCTCTAAAATATTCTAAATTCAAATCGACTTATCCCCTTCAAAATATAAACATATCTTTCAATCGCATTTCAATATTGCGCAAAAATAATATTTTACTTAATCAAAGCCAAGGTTAATTGAAATCAGAAATAGTAGCTAAAGTTACAATAATGACTGTTTAAGATTAATTATTAAGCAAATTATCATAATTTAATCAATTTATCTCCTGATAATTAATACCTATAATCTGTTTTTGTTTATTTACAAACCAATTATCTTATTTATAATTTTGTTTATCTGCGTTTATATTTTATATAACACAGCCCAAATTTATTTAACACGATTGAACTAAGGAGTGACTTATGCCATTTGTCAATGCCTATGTCTCAGACGAAGATGCTAAAAAACATGATTTAGATAATTTATGGAATAAGTACAATATCTGGCCTAATCATAGAATGCCAAACCTATTAAACAGTTTTGACGTTCACCAACACGCTTGGTGTGTGGATAAAGCACGAGGATATTGGTTATTTAGTTGCGGTTATGTGCATAATTATGATAGTCCTTCGGGTATACCTGAACCAACTAGTAAGGAGGTATTTATCCTGCATATTAATGGCCAGAATATTGAGTTTATTTTGGACTCTAGCGATTTGGATCCTAGTGAGTCAGTATCTGCCGACTTATATCCGATACAATTTGCTTGGAACATTGTATCAATGACCCCGAGTAGTTTACCTACTATGTCGAAGGCGGATTTATTAACCATTTTAAAAGAGGCGTTAACTGTCTATAAATGTAGTGGACTTAGAGATATGGAAGCTAATGAGAAATCATTTTTTAAGTTTAATTTTTAGTATTTTGTAAGCTAACAACATAATCAATTATTATACCGGAGGAATAGGCCAATATGGTGGGATTGACTAAAGAAGGAGCGGAAAAACTATTATTTAAGGTCAAGGATGCCAATGGATTACGTGATTTAATACAACAATTAGATATAAATACCCATGGCAAAACAACCATTCTCTAAAATGTTCTAAATTCAACTCTATTTATTCCCTCTCAAATATAGACGTACGCTTCAATAGCATTCAAATATTGTACTAAAATAATATATTACTCAATCAAAGCCTAGGTTAATTAAAACCGAAAAATAGTAGCTAAAATATACATTAATATTGTTTGTGATCAATTATTAAGCAAATTATAATAATTATTTAATCAAATTATTCACTGATAATTAATACTTATAATCTATTTTTGTTTATTTACAAACCATTTATCTTCTTTATAATTTTGCTTATCTCTTTTTATATTTTATATAAAATAATCCGAATTTATTTAACGCGATTGAATTAAGGAATACCTCATGCCATTTGTCAATGCCTATGTCTCAGATGAAGATGCCCAAAAATATGATTTAGATAATTTATGGAATAAGTACAATCCTTGGTTCATTCATATGCCTGAAGTATTGAACAGTTTTGATGTTCACCAACACGCTTGGTGTGTGGATAAGGAACGAGGGTATTGGTTATTTTATTGTAATTATGCGCGGAATTATGAAGGTCCGTCTGATAGACCTGAACCAACGAGTAAGGAGGTATTTATCCTGCATGTGAATGGTCAGAATATTGAGTTTATTTTGGACTCTGGTGATTTGGATCCTAGTGAGTCAGTATCTACTGACTTATATCCGATACAATTTGCTTGGAACATTGTATCAATGACCCCGAGTTGTTTACCTACTATGTCGAAGGCGGATTTATTAACCATTTTAAAAGAGGCGTTAACTGTCTATAAATGTAGTGGGCTTAGAAATATGGAAGCTAATGATAAATCATTTTTTAAATTTAATTTTTAGTATTTTGTAAGCTAACAACATAATCAATTATTATACCGGAGGAATAGGCCAATATGGTGGGATTGACTAAAGAAGGAGCCGAAAACTATTATTTAAGATCAAGGATGCCGATGGATTACGTGATTTAATACAGCAATTAGATATAAATACCCATGGCAAAACAACCATTCTCTATTCGGGGATGTTAGATTCTGGAGTACATACATCACAGATTATCGACCAATTAAAAAATAACTCTTCTCTTCGCCTTATCGATAATACCGAGGCTTCTAAATTTTTATCTGATGCTTTGGTAAATGATTCACCTTTAAATAAGAAGTTAAAGCAGATATTTGGAACACATGGTAAGATTGATTTGTCTAGCCAAGCATATGAATTCCTTTTTGGCTCAAACAGTAATGGCACCCGTCAACCTAATGGCGCATGGGATGCTATTTCTAAACGCTTTGTTGATGGTGCAGTGGGTGATGTTCGTGTACTTGGTGGATTTGGAATGAACTCGGGGCGGGTTTTTGGTGCCACAGAATTGCCGGCATTATTAAATAATCCCAAAGTGACGTCAGTCAATGGTATTCCAACATCGGTATTAAAATCTATCGAACAAACCGAGGGAATTGGGCGTGCTTTTGAGCATATTAAAAATATTGCCGGTTTAGATGCAGCAGGAACTAAGTTAGCGCCAGATAATGTTAAATCTTGGTTAAAGCTTAATGAGCCTGACGGAAAGTTAAATAGTGAGTATATTAACAATCTTAAAGATGCTTATCATAATTTATCGCCAGAAATGCGAAAAAGTGTTAATCGAACTTCTAAATATCTAGCGTCAGCGGGTGAGAAAATTGCAAAACGTCTGCCTATTGTGGGTTATATTATGACGGGGATCGGGCTTGGCATTGCATCGGCAGAAGCTCAGGCTGCACTTGATAGAGGCGATGCTGATGAGGCAAGAGGAATCTTACTTGAGTTTGGTGTTAAAGAAATTAGTGGCAATATATTAGGGGCATTGGCTGGAACAGTAGCTGCTGTAGTTGCCGGTGCAGCCGGTGCGCCAGCTGCTGCCGTTATCGGTATCGGTTTAGGCGCAGCTGTTGTTGCAGGTTTGCTTTCTGATGCGATGGTAGATAAGTTTGCTGATCTATTCCGAGATAACGATGGAAATGGACTAATTGATCTTATGGATAAGTTAAATGGTCTACTTAATGGTGTTGGAAACGCTATTATGGGACCTATTTCATCATTATTTCCTTCTATTCCTGATGCTGCTAAAACAGCATTCTCTCCTATTATTATTGATCTTGATCGTGATGGTGTTGAGACAATTAGTAAAGATAAAAATATTCATTTTGATTTAAATGCTAACCAATTTGCCGAAAATACTGGATGGGTTGGTGCTGATGATGGATTGTTGGTGCTAGATTTAAATGATAATGGTGTCATTGATGATGGAAGAGAACTGTTTGGTGACAGCTCATTACTACAAAATGGCAAAACAGCTAAAAATGGGTACCAAGCATTAGCCCAATATGATGAAAATGGTGATGGTGTTATTGATGCTAAAGATAGTATCTGGCAAAAATTAAAAATATGGCAAGATAAAAACAGTAATGGTCTTACCGATGAAAATGAGCTACTTAGCTTAGAACAAGCGGGGATTTCCTCGATTAGTACAAAATATTCAACATCAAATTATGTGGATAGTAACGGAAATGCGCATCGCTTAACCGGTGAAATCACCTACACCGATGGAAAAAAAGGACAATCTACCGATGTTTGGTTTGCAACAAATCAAGCAAATACTATTTATACTGGTGAAAAACACTATATTGACGAGGTAAAAAAATATCCGTCTGTACGTGGATTTGGTAATCTTGTTAACTTATCTCTTGCTTTAAGTAAAAATTCGGAATTAAGAAATTTACTCGATAAATTTATTGCTAATCCTGTAACAACTGACATTCTACAGGTTATTGATGATATTATTTTTAGCTGGGCCAATGTGAATCAGGTCGATCCGAATAGTCGAGGTAATATAGACGCTAGAAAATTAACTGTATTAGAAATCATTACAGGGGAAAAATATACTAATATTTATTATGGTAATAAAACTCCTCCTGTAGGTACTGTTGCTACTAATTTATTAATGGCAGAATATAATAAATTCAAACATTATGTTATGGCCAACCTTTTATCACAAACCGAATTTAAAGATGCGTTTAAATTATTAAAAATAGATATTAATAATGGAAATGTTGTGATTAATTTTTCAGGATTAGAGAATCATCTTGATCAGATAACTGATCCGACAAAAAAACTTTTATTGAAAGAAGTTATTGATGGTTATTTGACATACAGTAGTTCTGATGAATATTATCGGTCAATTAAAAATAAATTGGGTGAAAATACATTAGCGGGTAATAATTTTTATGTATTTGGCTTATCGGGTCATGAGTCAATTTGTGATTCATCAGGAATGGATAAGCTATTATTTATGAATAACATTAAAGCTGAAGATGTTAGATTTTCACGCCAAGGGACTGATATAAAGATAACATTAATTGACGGAAAAAGTAGCATCACCTTTAAGAATATCTTTGACAATGCAACCTCTGCAACCGCTAGAATTAATGCTAGTAACGTTATTGAAGAGTTTGTATTTGCCGATGGCACAAAATTAACGTGGGATGAAGTGTTAAATAACCGCTTACAGATGTTCGGTACGGATAGTGACGATACCATTTTAGGGAATAAAGGCAATGATATCTTATCGGGCGGTAAAGGGAACGACTTTTTATCGGGCGGAGCAGGAAACGATACTTACCTGTTTAACTTGGGCGATGGTCACGACACGATAGATAATCGAGGCGAGTTAAAGAGCAATGGTTTCTGGAATTACAGAAAATCTGATGTTGATAAGATCCGTTTTGGTGATGGTATTCGTGCTGACATGTTAAGTTGCTCTAGAAGAAACAGCGATTTAGTTATCGCTATTGATAGTCAAAATTCAATTACCATAAAAAATTGGTTCTCAACGGGTC